>CAMLDA010000001.1 GCA_946478715.1 uncultured Candidatus Saccharibacteria bacterium
GGATACCGAGCGAGATTGATTCGCCCAGCGGCGTACCGAACATCTTTTCGGGCAGCCCCTGCTCATATAGTGCATGACCGACTTCGTGAATCACGGAGCCCAGGCTGACCCAGAAATCATCCTCATCGTACCGGGTGGTAATCCTTACGTCCGTAGGATGGAAATTCGTTGTAAAAGGATGGGGGCTGGCGTCTATGCGGCCGGCGCCGAAATCATAGCCTATATTTTCCGAGACAGTACGGTTAAGCCGCTGTTGGCTTTCCAGTGGGTACTTTCTTTTTGGCAGGGCCGGCTGCGGCTTATCTTTGACTCTGCTTACCAGGCCCTTTAGCTCATCCGCCAAAGGCAGCAGCACGGCATCCAGCTGTTTGGCTGTCATACCGGGCTCGTAAGTGTCCAGCAGAGCGTCATAGGGAGAGTCTTCGTATCCCAGATACTCCGCCTGGCGGCGGCTCATTTCTACGATTTTCTTTAGTTTAGGATTGAATATCGAGAAGTCCGATTTCTGGCGGGCGTCCGCCCAGGCCGAAAAGGCGTGCGCGGTCAGTTTGGTAAATTCCTCCACGAAATCAACGGGGAGCTTTTGTGCCCGCTCCAAGTCCCTTAAGGTTTCACGGACTATGACCTGCTCATCCGGCGACAAATTATCAAACACTCCCGGCTTAGCCAGAGATCTTGCCAGCCTTATCAGTTTGGGATCCGTGGTACGGCGGTGAAGATCGGCGGCCAGTAGCGCGCTTACTTCGCCCCGGATATGATGGGCTTTGGGCGGTAAGTTCACTTCCTGGTCCCAGCTTAAAACGGCCAGCGCAGAGCCGTACTTAGCAAGGGTCAGCAGCTCGGCTTTAAGCCTATCCGTCTCTTTCATCCAGTTTATTTTACTCTAATCCGGCTATGGCTGCTGATAAAATCTAGATATGGCAAAAAAAGGAGACCCTCTTCACCGCTCGTTCCGCCCGGCAAGCTACAGGCTTGAAGTGTATGGCGGCGGATGCCGGCTGAAGGTCGCCGGCCTGAAACTGCCGCCTCCGGCCAAACGGATAAGCCTGCACCAGAAAGGGATTAAAGTCAGCGCGGCCGAGGTCGCCAGCATCGATAAGAAACAATGGAAAAGGCACGAGGTAGTACGCATCAACCATCTGCCGACTTTCGAGCAGGTGCGCTTGCATACGGCAGACGTCATTTATCCAGGCCAGGTGCGGCTGGTGCTGGAATATCAGCTGCCGGAGCATAAACTGAAGCGTCTTAAAGAAAGTTCCGGAAAACCGCCGCGCGAGCTGATGCCCTCCATCGATGAACAAATTCCTGGAGACCCGGCCGGGTTTGAGTTAATCTATTTAGATGGCCAAAAATAACAGCTATTTGCATTATCCCGACCGGCCGGCGAAACTGACAGCCGCTTTTGCCCGGCGTGAATACCAGAAGCTCGTGGACCGGATAGAACCTGCCGAAAAGTCGGACAAGCCGGACTCATGGCTCAGGCTATTCGCGGATTGGGACGCGCTGTCAAGCTATATCGGCAGTGAAGCCGCCAGGGTTTATTACAAATACACCCAGGATATGAGCGATAAGGAGCTGGAAGCCCGCGACCGTTATTTTTCAGAGAAAATATCTCCGGCGATATCCAAGCTTAATTACGCCCTTTCGAAAGCTTTTCTAGCCAGCCGCCACAAGCAAGCGATAGCGAAGCGGTTCGGCGGCCAGCTTATACCTATGTACGAGACAGCTATCATCCCGATGGACCCGGTGAACACTGAGCTGAGCGTAAGGCTAAGCCTTCTGGATAATGAATACCGCAAGCTGACGGCCCAGGCATCCGTTAAGGTCCGAGGTGAGAAAATGAACCTTTACAAGGCCAGGAGCTTATTATTTTCCAGCGATGAGCCGCTCCGAAAAGAAGCTTACCGGGCCAGCGGCGATTGGTTCATAGCGAACCATAAGAAGCTGGCGGATATCTTTGATAAGATGGTCGGCTTCCGGGAGCAAATGGCCAAGAATGTCCGCCTGGACAGCTACGTGGATTTTGCCTATAAAAGCCGGGGGCGCCAAGGTTACGGGCGGAAGGATGTAGAGAAATTCCGCGAGCTGGTCTTAAAATATCTTGTCCCGCTGAATGAAGCGGCAATGAATAAGCAGGCGGCCTCTTTAGGGAAAAAAGAACTGAAACCCTGGGACGTCTTTTACAAGCCGCTGCTTACGGTTCCGAGCGGTTCGGTCCCGGTAGAGACCCAGATCCAAAAGGCTCAGGCTTTGTTTGAAAAGGTTTCTCCCAAGCTTGCCAGGCACTTCAAATATATGAGCGAGAACGGTCTAGTAGACCTGGAGACCCGGCCGAATAAGCAGGGTGGCGCCTATTGTATTGATTTTTCAGATGAAGGCAAAGCGGCTATCTTATGCAATTCAACCGGTGATCCCGACGATATCAGAACCCTGACCCACGAAATGGGCCATGCTTTCCAAAAATGGGAAAGCAACGTTATAGAGCTGACCGACCTGCAGTGGGGCACCGCCGAACTGGCCGAAGTCTACTCAATGGGCATGGAATTCCTATCGCTGCCTTTCATGGAAATATTCTTCGATAAGGATAACTCCCGTAAATTCGCGCTCGATAAATGGTTCGATAGCGTTTATACCATCTGCTACGTATGCGTAGTAGACGAATTCCAGCACTGGGTATACGACAACCCCGGTGTTTCGCCGGCTGAACGCGACGAGGCCTGGACCGGGATTTATTCAAAATACCTGCCGGCCATCGACTTCAAAGGCGCGGAGAAGTACAGGAACGTCCGCTGGTACGGCCAGGGGCATATATTTTCATCGCCTTTCTACTATATCGATTACGCTTTGGCTGAACTCTGCGCCATGCAGATAGGCCTGTTAAGTGAAAAGGATTATCAGAAAACAGTCAGAATGTACCTTAAGATGTGCAAACTGGGCGGCACCAAAAGCTTCCTAGAAGCCGTGAATTATGCGGGGATGCGCAGTCCTTTCAGCGAAAAACTCATCAAAGATATCGCCGGACACGTCGAAAGCGTCCTAGTCTAGTTCTATCAGCCTTATCTCTTCGCAATCAGCGCCTGATACGGCAGCGGCCATCAGCCGGTAGTCGCCCGCCCAGCCGTTAGCCTGGCACCACACCTGTGCGGCGAATACCATCTTGCGCAGCTTCTGCGGGGTTATATATTCGAAACCATCCCCCTGGAACTCGTCCCGCCGGTATTTTACCTCTATAAAATAAACTATGCCGTTTTTCCGGGTCACGATATCAATCTCGCAGACTTTGGTTTTCCAGTTGCGGCCTATCACTTCAAAGCCTTCCTGGCCCAAAAGTTCAGCTACTACAGACTCGGCTTTTTGTCCTTGCTCTGTCGTTTTGATAATTTTAGACTCCGCTTAAGCTGGCCACCGGCAGAAACGACTGTCGATGCACGTATTTAAGCGCGCCGTATCGCTGAAGCGCAAGCATGTGCGCTTTGGTGCCGTAGCCCACATGATTCTCAAAACTGTAAGACGGGTATTTCTTGGCCAGCTCCAGCATGAAGCGGTCACGGCTGACTTTGGCGATGATACTGGCCGCCGAAACAATCGGCAGCGAATTATCAGCTTTTATGACAGTTTGGGCCCCGCGGTATTTATGGGGCAGATAATTAAAATTCCCGTCCAGGATGATTTCTTCGGTTTCGGCGGCCCCCAGCGCCTTTAAGGCGCGGGCCGCTCCCAGTTTTAAAGCTTTAGACAAGCCCAGCCTATCGATTTCCGAACATTTAACCCAGCCCTCGCCCCATTCGCAGCAGATACTTAACAAGTTAAGTATTTCTTCCCTTCGTTTCCTCGATAATAACTTTGAATCTCTCAGCCCTTCTGGCAATTCTGACTTCGCCCGAGCTGCCACGACCAGCAGCGGCCCCGCCAAGCATCCTCTGCCCACCTCATCAACACCGATCATAAATAAATTATAGCCTACAAAAAAACCGCCGGACGGCGGCTTCCGCGCCCGGCGGTTTGATTACTCTTTGTTCTGGCCGGCGGCCGGGCCTTCGGCTTCGGCGCGCTCTTTTGGCTGGTTCTCGATTTTCTCGGCTTCCGACTTCGGTTCTTCGGCTGTAGCGGCGGCGGCTTCGGCCTCCAGCTCTTCTTTTTCAGCTTTAGCGGCGGCCGGATCATAAGCTTCTACCTGTTCTTCGTGAATACGCTCCTCTTCGGCTTCGGCGGCTTTATCGTGAATGGCATTTACGGCCTCCCTGTCGAAGTCGACTCCGCTCAAGCGCGCGCTTTTACCTGTAAGCTGGCGCATGTAGGTAAGGTAGTTGCGGCGTACTTTGCTGCGGCGGACCACCTCTACCTTAAGGATATTCGGCGAGTGAATCAAAAATGACTTTTCCACGCCTATGCCGCTGGCGATGCGGCGGACGGTGAAAGTACTTGTCAGGCTGTCTTTGCGGCTGGCTTTGATGACTAGGCCTTCGAAAACCTGGATGCGCTCCTTGCCGCCTTCGCGGATCTTTTGGTGGACGCGAACAGTATCACCGCTGCGTACATCAACGACGGCTTTTTTCTTCTGATTATCAGATACTCTCTTAGCGACACTTTCCATAGTCTGATAAAGTTTACACTAATTTAACACCTTAAGCAAGCCTCCTAACCGGCTACGCGGTAGACTTCTTCTATCGTGGTTACCCCGGCTATGGCTTTGAGTACACCGTCCTGGAGCATGGTCAGCATGCCATCCTTGACTGCCTGCGATTCCAGGGCTTCGGCCGTAACCTGGGCCGGAGGCAGCTTTAACAGCTGCTGGACGCCGGCTGTCATCTGCAGCTGTTCACGGATGGCCAGCTGGCCGCTGAAGCCGAAAGGGTTATCAGCAGAGCTGCCGGGCTTATATAAGGTCGCGTTATCCACGTCCGGGCGCTCCAAACCGTCAGGAAGATTATTGATGACTTCTTTAAGTTTAGCTTTTAGGGCTTCGTCGGGCTGATAAGCCTGCTTTGTCTTATCGTCAAGCCGCCGGACCAGACGCTGCGCCATTATCAGATGGATGGCGCTGGCGAATAGAGGATTCGAACCGACCATATCCATAAGCCTGGTCAGAGCCGCGGATGCGCTGCCGGCATGAAAGGTGCTAAGGACAAGGTGGCCTGTCAGCGCCCCCTGCAGGGCGGTCTTGGCCGTATCCTCGTCTCTTATTTCACCTACCATGACCACATCGGGGTCCAGCCGCAGGACCGCCCGTAACCTTTCGGCGAAATCATGGCTCTCCAGCTGGCCGGCCACCGGTATCTGAATTACGCCCGGCAAATTGTATTCCACCGGGTCCTCCAGGGTTATTATTTTCCTTTCGGGACTGTTTAACGTGTTAATCAGGGAGTACAGGGTAGTGGTCTTGCCCGAGCCGGTCGGCCCCACTACCAGAACCATGCCTGTCGGATGCTGGATGATATCGTCCACAACCGAGGCTTCTTTAGGGCTCAGCCCCAGCTTATCGAGTTTAAGCATCTGAAGGTCCATGTTAAATAACCTCATCACCGCGTCCATGCCGTACACGGTAGGGACGGTTTCCACCCTTAGATTTACGGTGACCTCTTCACCGGTGGCCAGCTTGTACGCGCGGCTGATATGCCCGGTCTGAGGATCCGGCGACTCGGCATAAACGTTGGCGGCGCTGGCCAGGCTGGCGCTGAAGTGGTGGTACTTGTCGTGGCTGATGTAAGCGACCGGGTGGAGTACGCCGTGTACCCGGAACCGCACCCGGACATTCTCTTTCTGGCATTCCAGGTGGATATCGCTGGCTTTCAGCTGGTAAGCCTGCTGCACCAGGTAGGCTAGCATGTCATCCGGCCTGACCTGCTCAAGGGTGGCGCTGACCTCGTCTATCAGATTATCCGACTGCTGCCCGGTAAGGCTTATATCTTCATATTCCACCTTTTTTGGAGGGTCATACAGAGACATATACTCCCCGTAACCGCTGTCGGAGATGAGCGAGAAGTTCAGGCGCTGGTCGGTAAAACGGGCTTTCAGGCTGTTAATCGTCTGCTGTGAAGTAGTGGTAATGATTCCGAAATGTATGTTGTGCTCATCGGCAACGAGCGGCACCACCTTATAGTCATACATCTCCTGGGTGCTCAGGATATTCTTGTACAGCTGCTTCTGCAGCTTGGATGAATCCACGTAATTCAGGCCCAGTAGCTGGGCCCTCTGAGCAGCCGTCGCTTCTTCTTGGGCCCTGACGTCATGCATATCCTAATTAAAACATAAGCGGATAATAAGAGGTAGACTGCCGGGGCTCAACCGCTTAAACTTCTGGTATGACCGAATTAGCGCTGGTAATCCATAATGTCCGCTCCGCCCATAATGTAGGCAGTCTGCTCCGGACGGCGGAGGGTCTTGGAGTGAACAAGGTGTATATGACCGGAATTACCCCTTACCCTGCGGGCGGCGGCGACAAGCGCCTGCCCCATATAAGCCAAAAGGTGCACCGGCGGATAGCAAAGACATCGCTTGGCGCCGAGGAGTTAGCCGCCTGGGAACATAAAGAAAATATCTCAGAGCTGATAGACAATCTTAAGCGCAAAGGTTTCTTAATCGCCGCCCTGGAACAGGCGCCGGATGCCGTACCTCTGCAATCTTTCCGTACCGCCCGGAACCTGGCCCTTATAGTGGGTAATGAAGTAGAAGGGCTTGATAATACCGTGCAGGAGCTGGCGGATATAAAGATCCATATACCGATGGCCGGCTTAAAAGAATCGTACAACGTGGCGGCAGCCGGTGCGATGGCACTTTACCATCTGCGATTTAAGGTTTAGCGCGTTGCTAAAGCGATACCTAAAGTTTAAAATAAGTTTTAAATGGCAAAAATAAAAAACCGGAATCCGGATATCCATAGGCATAAGCCAAGCAGCGTGCATAGGCGCGCCTATGAAAAAGTCTACTGGCCTTATATCCCCATAGTCTTAATCATCGGCATGCTTCTTACGTTCGGAATGCAGAGCGGCAACCTGGTGAGTTATATGAAACATCCCGGCGGCCGTGTCCTGGCGTATGCCGACAGCATGACCATAGGCGATTTATTATCAGATACCAACGCCCAGCGTGTTGCAAACGGCCTGGCTCCGCTGAAGCTTAACGACAAACTTGATGCCGCGGCGCAGGCCAGCGCCGACGACATGGCCGCCCGCAATTATTGGAGCCACTACACTCCGGACGGCAATCCGCCCTGGGTATGGGTGACTAATCAAGGCTACTCCTATCAGAAACTGGGCCAGAACCTGGCGGCTGGTTTTTCGGATGAACAGGCGACGATTGACGGCTGGATGGCCAGCCCACCGCATCGCGAGAATCTTCTCGACCCCGATTTTGACCAAGTGGGTTTTGGAGACGCCAACATAGCCGACTATACTTCCGCTGGCGGCGGCCCGATGACGGTAGTTGTGGCATTTTATGGCGAACCTAGAGTTTTGGCCGCGTCTACTGCCGCGCCGGCAGCATCAGCTCCGCAGAAGCCGGCGGCGCCCGCAAAAACCGCTTCGGCAACAGCCACCCCCGCCCCGGCGGCGGCTTCCAAACCGAAAACTGATACTAAGCGCCCGGCAACTACCACCACGCCACTGGCTTCTTTGACCCCGGCGGTCAAGTCTTCCCGCCTGCAGCTGGCTATCGGGAATACCTTCTTTACCCGGCTGCTGACCATGGCTTCGGTGGTGGCCTCGGGAGCAATCATAATTTTATGGAGCCATCGCCATCTCCGGGCCATTCACCGGTTCTTACTGAAGGGCGAATCTTACGCCCTTAGCCACCCGCTGACCGATATCGGCATGGTGATAATAGCCTGCCTGCTGTTCATCCTCAGCCAGACGGCGGGGATTATACAGTAGTCAGGCTACCTGACTACGACATTCGTAGATCCGAACAGTGATGCCAGGTCACGTAAGCTTTCCTCGTGGATACTGACAGTCTGCGGCAATCGGATAATCTGCTTCTGGGTACTTTCCCCTGTAACTAAAACTACTTCTGTATCCCCCCGGTAGCTGTCCAATTTTTCTTTAAGCGTCATGAGCAAAGGCTGGTTGCCGCTGTCTTCCAGACGGATATAGAGCCTTTGTTTTATATCCTGCGAAAGTCCCGGAGGTTCGCCGCTTGAGCTGAAACCTTTGGCGTCGTCCTCGCTTATCAGCTTGGCTTCTTCAACGAGTATCTTAGGCTCATCGCTGCGGCTAAAGTCTACTTTTCCTTTGACCAGGATTATATTATCCCTCTGCCAAAGCTCCGGCGAAGCCGCATATATCTTTGGAAAAACGATGAGCTCCGCTTCGCCGGAAGAATCAGCCAGACGCGAAAAAGCCATCTTAGAGCCGTTCTTAGTTGTTATTTCCCTCATTTGCGATATGCTTCCGCCGACAGTGACCAACCTTCCGTCAAGCGCCTTTGTTATACCCGCCAGCGGCTTGGCTAATGAGCTTAGAATCTTATCATAACTTTCCAGGGGATTATGGCTCAGGTAGAGTCCGAGTAGATCACGCTCCCAGGTGAGCTGTTCAGATAAAGGAAACTCATCCCCGCCTTCAAGCGTCAGGCTGGGCGCTACCTCGTGCCCGGAATCCTCGCCAAACAGCCCCACCTGCCCGCTCGCCGAATCCTTCTGCAGGCGCGAGCTTAAGGATAAGATGTTATCGATATTATTAACCAGGGTGCTCCTGTCGCCAAAACTGTCAAAAGCTCCCGCTTTGATAAGGCTTTCCAGTGCCTTACGGTTGACGATATGGCAGTCTACATCCCGGCAGTACCGGCTGAGGTCGTCAAACTTGCCGCCCGCGGCCTCCCTGGCGCGCAGAATTTCTTCGGCCGCGCCGTGGCCGACATTTTTTATGGCGTCCAATCCGTAGCGGATCTTATTCTCGCCGGGCACCACCCCGAACTCGTGGAAGGATTCGTTAATATCAGGCGGCAGGACGTTTATGCCCATATGTTTGCATTCCGTAATCTCGATAGCCAGCCGGTCGGTATTGTCGTAATCGCTGGTCATCAGCGCCGCCATGAAGGCGTCCGGATAGTGGGCCTTCAGGTAGGCTGTCTGGTAGGCGATCATGGCGTAACACGCCGAGTGGGCTTTGTTAAAGCAGTAGGCGGCGAAATCTTCCAGCTGCCCCCAGAATTTATCCATCAGCTTACGGTCGGCCCCAACAGTTTTGATCCCACCTTCAATGAATTCGTTTTTCATTTTTTTCATGACTTCGGGAATCTTTTTTCCTATGGCTTTACGAAGGGTGTCAGCCTGCCCGCCGGTAAAGCCGCACATCTCCTTGCTGATCTGCATCACCTGCTCCTGGGTGACGATTACCCCATAGGTACTTTCCAGGGCGGGCTTCATAGCGGGATGCAGGTACTCGATAGGCTTCAGGCCGTGCTTTCTGGCGATGAAATCGTCTATCCACTGCATGGGCCCCGGTCTGTAAAGGGCTACCATAGAAATAATGTCGTCAAAGACCGTTGGTTTAAGCTCTTTCAGATAACGGCGCATGCCAGCCGATTCCAGCTGGAACACGCCTACTGTGTCGCCTTTTTGCAGCAGTTTGAAAGTTGGCTCGTCATCCATAGGAATCTGGCTGATATCAATGTCCTCGCCATGGACTTTCTTTACTATCCGCAGGGCGTTCTTAATAATCGTCAGGTTGGAAAGGCCTAAGAAGTCCATTTTCAGCAGCCCGAGGTCTTCTATCGGCCACATCGAATACTGGGTGGCGATAACCCCTTTCTGGGCCATTTCCAAAGGCGTGAACTTTACGATTTCATCGGGAGCGATAACGACGCCGGCGGCATGGACGCCGTGGCTTCTGATGGTGCCTTCAAGCTTTGTGGCCAGATCAAAAACCCTGGCCGACTGCTGGCTGTTTGAGTTTTCGTTTTTAAGCTCGGGGATTTCTTTAAGCGATTTCGCCAGCGGAATATGCCGGCCCTGGACGGGAGGCGGTATCATCTTTGCCAGCCGGTCCGCTTCGGAGTAAGGAACCTGGAGCACCCTGGCCACGTCCCGTACTGAGTTACGGGCTGCCATCCTGCCGAAAGTGACTATATTGGCTACTCTGTCCCGGCCATACTTTTCGATGCAATAATTAATAACCTCGTCCCGCCGGGAATCCTGGATATCGATATCCATATCAGGCATGCTGATGCGGTCCGGGTTTAAAAACCGCTCAAACAGCAAATCGTATTCAAGCGGGTCGAGTTCGGTAATCCTAAGCGCATACGCCAGTATTGAACCGGCGGCGCTGCCCCGTCCCGGGCCAAAAACTATCCCGTGGTCTTTACCCCAGTTGATGAAATCCTGCACGATCAGGAAATATCCGTTAAAACCCATGCTGTTTACTACGTCGAGTTCATATTTTGCCCGGGTGATGATATCTTCTTTAAGCAGCGACTGAGCCTTGGCCGGCGTAAGGCTTTCGATTTTTTCCCGCGGGATACCGGCGTAGCGCCAGGCAAGGCCGCGCCAGACCATGGCTTCAAGCGTCGATTTTTCGGTCTGTCCTTTAGGCACCGGGAAGCTGGGGATCAAGATGTTGCCGAGTTCTATGGTGAGCTCGCACCGGTCAGCGACTTTCTTCGTGTTGGTTATCAGCTGCGGATGGCTTTCCCCCCACCTGGCGATTATATCTTTAGGGTCAGCCACATGCAGTTCGAATTCTTTTAATGAGAACCTTTGCTCGTCGGAAAGGAAAGAACCCGTCTGTACGCATAGCAGGATCTCGTGGGCCTCCTGGTCTTCGTGCATCAGGTAGTGGGCGTCACAGGTAACGACGGCCGGCACATCCAGCTCCTCAGACAGCTTTAGCAGCTGCTCATTCACCTTATTCTGTTCTTCCCAAGCGGTCGGATGCTTCGGATGGCCATGGTCCATAAGCTCTATGTAATACCTGTCGCCGAATACGCTTTTGTACCACTCCGCAACGTCCATAGCCTGCTGGTACTGGTCTTGCCGTAAAGCATCGCTGACTTCGCCGCCCATACAGCCGCTCAGCACTATAAGGCCTTCTTTGTATTGTTCCAGCAGCTGGCGGTCTATCCTGGGACGGTAGTAGAACCCGTCAAGGTTAGCGATGCTCGATAAGCGCATGAGGTTTTGGTAGCCCTGGTTATTCATGGCGATAAGGGTCAGGTGATAGTATTGGCGGTCTTTCGCGGGATCCTTATCCGTATGCGACCTGGGCGCTATATAAGCTTCCATGCCTATGAGCGGCTTGATACCGGAGTCGCCCGCGGCTTTATAGAACTCGACTACACCGCTCATGGTGCCGTGGTCGGTGATGGCTACCGCGTCCATTCCAAGTTTTTTGACTCGCGACATCAGGTCCGGGACTTTTGTAAGGCCGTCAAGCAGAGAATACTGCGTGTGGTTATGCAGGTGCACATAATCACTGCTTTTAAGCTTTACCCCCGGGCTTTTCATTAGCTTTATTATAGCTTAAAGAACCGGCCAAAACGGCCGGTTCTATGTAGTAAAATTAGCTGTTTATCAGCTCTTTAAGTACTTACTAAGGTTCTTTATCGCCTGGCGGGCCTGTTTGACAGCCTTGTTCAAATCGGGGTCGCTGGCCTCGCCGGCTTTAGCGGCCTTTAGCACCTGGGCTGATTTGTTCTGGGCATCCTTAGCCTTCACCACGGCTTCATTGAATTCCGCGCGGGCGGTTGAGCTTAGCGCGACAGTTTTGACTTTGGTCGTTTTGATAAGTTCCTTCAGCTCAGTGTTCAGGTTCTGGAGCTGGTCTTCGGTATCATCCTTTATGCTGCCGGCGGTCTCAGCTATTTCTTTTCGGGTCTGTTTGCCGCTTTTGGGAGCAGTCAGGAGCCCCGCCAGGTAACCGGCCACGCCGGCGATTGCCGAACCTAAAGCGACCTTTGTAGCTACGTTTTCTTCTTTCTTTCTTATTGCCATCATTTCTCCTTCCTGTTACGGGCCTTGTTGGTCTGGTTGATTATATTTCCAATGATCCTAAGGACTGCCAAAGGCGACGCCGTCCGCTCGAACGCGGCCGCCGCGGCCTCCATGGAATCGGCGACGTTTTCGGCCCGGTCGGTAATCCGCCGCACGGTCTTAAGGATTTTGACCACGTAGATTATCGCGGCGATCAAAACCAGCAGAAAAACCGCTAAAACGGCGCTCACGATTATAAGAAGTATTTGTGAAGCTGTATCCATTCCTGCAAGTATAAGCCTACAATAGTCCGGCAGGCAAATATGTTATCTATATTACAAACCAAGCTGTTTCTTAATCAGCTGCTGGGCCAGTTGGGGGTTGGCTTTGCCCTGGCTTTTCGCCATCACCTGGCCTATCAGGAAGCCGATAGCCTTCATCTCGCCGTTCTTTAGGTCTTGGGCGGCCTGCGGGTTCTGCTGTAAGACTTCAGATACGATTTTCTCTATCTCGCCTTCATCTGAAACCTGCAGCAGATTTTTTTCTTCGGCGATTTCATTCGGTTCGCGGTCCGATTTAAGCATTTCGTTAAATACTTCCTGGGCCGCGTTCGAGTTAAGCTGCCCGTTTTCGGCCATATTAGAAAGCAGCGTAACCTTCCTCGGTTCGATAATAACTTTATCGCCGCCCCCCTCATCAAGAGACGCCGTCTGCAACCAGAATACCAACCGCCTTGCTCCTGGCTCATCCCCCTCGCTAATCTGGTTCAAAACAGCTTGGCATACCGACTGGTTATCTAAGATGTCCTCTGTGACTTTTGGAGAAATACTTAACTTGTTAAGTATTTCTCTGATTTGCGGCGGCAACACCGGCATCGTAGTCTTAGCTTTATTTATGAATTCATCATCAAGCTCAATCGGCGGGATGTCGGGTTCCGGCATATAGCGGTAGTCGTGGGCTTCTTCCTTGCCCCGCTGGCTGGTAGTCTTCTGCTTGGCTTCATCCCAGCCGCGTGTTTCCTGAAAGATCTCTCCGCCTTTTTCCAGCAGCTCAACCTGCCGGTTAATCTCATAACGAACGGCGTTTTCCACGCTGCGGAAACTGTTGAGGTTCTTGATTTCGGCGCGGTTGCCAAGCTTGCCTTCTTCTTTGCTGACGCTTACGTTGATGTCAAAGCGCATGTTACCGTGGTATAGGTCGACATCGCTGACTCCGGCGTACTTCATAAGCAGATAAAGCTCGCGGGCATAGGCTTTAGCTTGTGCCGCGCTGTGTATCTGCGGCTCGCTGACGATCTCCAGCAGCGGCGTGCCGGCCCGGTTCAGGTCTACTAGTGAGTAATCTGCGCCGGCCGGATGGACATTCTTTCCGGCATCCTCTTCCAGGTGCACGCGGGTTATTTCTACGCGGCAAGCTTGGCCATCGGCCGTAAATTCCACATAACCGCCTTTTATAATCGGGTCTTCGTACTGGGTTATCTGGTAGCCTTTGGGCAGGTCGGGATAAAAATAGTGCTTGCGGTCGAATTTGCTGAACTTCTGAGGCGCCGTGTTAAGAGCGAATGCGGCCCGGGCCGCCAGTTCTAATGCGGCCTGGTTCAGTGCCGGCATAGCGCCGGGCATACCGACATCGATATGGCTGATAAGAGTATTAGGTGGCGCTTGGCGCGCATCGTTGCCAACCGCCGAAAAAAGTTTGGTTTCGGTCTTTAGCTGCACATGGCACTCAACGCCGATAGTAGGTTTATATAGCTTTAACACTTGGTCAGACAGCGCCATCAGAATGCCCCCAGGTCGCGCAGGCCCTGCCTGAATCCGGCCAGCGCGTCTTTAGCTTCTTTTTTCTTAAGCCGGACATTGGGCTCATGCACCAGCCGGTTGCGAAGCTTGTGGGCGTACCACACAGCGTCATTGTCGGTAAGCATGCGCTGCGCAGAAACCAGGCGCTCGCCCATAGTCTTACCTTTCAGGCGGTGCTTCTTTAAAGCTTCATCGAGTAATTTATCGGCGTCTATTATCGCCAGCATCATCCCTTCCGGTGTCCTGACCCTGGCTAAAAGCGTCGCCCACTGGGAGCGGAAGTATTCATGGTCAAGCGTTCTTGGCCGCCGCTTCGCTAAACGTCTGACTATCGCCAGCACCAGTATCCCAAATATGATTACGCCTATAAGAAAGGATGTCATCGGCTAACCTCTTCAAAGGCTTTAGCCGCCGCCAGCAGCTGCCTGTCGCCCCGCATCGGGCCGATCAGTTGTAATCCTACCGGCAGCCCTCCGGCTTCGCCGGCCGGCACGCTTACCGAAGGGTTGCCGGACATATTGGCGGCCACGGTCATGATATCCATAAGGTACATCTGCAGCGGGTCGGCAGTTTTTTCGCCGATTTTAAACGCTGTAACAGGCGACACCGGCCCGGCCAAAAAATCATATTTCTTAAACGCTTCGCCGAACTCATTGATAATCTTCGTCCTTACCGTCTGGGCTTTCTTATAGTAGGCGTCGTAATAGCCGCTGGAAAGCACATGCGCGCCAATCATTATCCTGCGTTTGGCTTCGGCGCCAAAACCCTGTTCGCGTGAAAGCTCATAGCTCTCATCCAGGTTTTTAGCTTCGGCCGCCGAAAAACCATAGCGCTGTCCGTCGTATCTTGCCAGGTTCGACGAGACTTCGGCGGGGCAGACAATATAATAGACGGCCAGAGCCAGCGGCAGGCTGGGCAAAGAAACTTCTTCTACCGCGGCCCCGGCTCGCTTCATCTTCTCGATTGAATCTTCTATGACCTTCTTGACCTGCGGGTCGGGGCTGTCTGACATATATTCTTTGACCACGCCTATCTTGGCGCCGCAGAAATTGAAATCCGAACCCGACACATCATAGCCTTTTTCATCGCGCTCTATCGTTGTACTGTCGAGCGGGTCACGCCCGCTCATGACATCCAGGACCAGCGCGGCGTCTTCCGCAGAGGAAGCCAGTGGGCCTATGACGTCCGTGCTGCTCGCCATGGCTATGACGCCGCTGCGGCTGACCAATCCGTAAGTGGGTTTATAGCCGACTATGCCGCAAAAGCTGGCGGGAAGCCGGATGCTGCCGCCGGTGTCCGTTCCAAGGGCAAAAGGAGTAAGTTTTAGCGCCACGGCCGCCGCCGATCCGCCTGAGCTGCCGCCCGGCACGCGGGATTTATCTTTTGGATGTTTGGTTACGAACCAATCTGAATTTTCGGTGCTGGAACCGTGGGCAAAAGCGTCCAGATTGGCTTTAGCGACGCATATTGCGCCTTCGGCTTCCAGCCTTTCAATAGCTGTAGCCTGGTAAGGGGCTTCGAAGGGGCGCAGGATATTGCTGGCGGCCGTGGTTTTTCCGCCGTAGGTCAGAAAATTGTCTTTGGCTATGAAAGGTACTCCGGCCAGGCGGCCCTGGGGATTCTTATCAATCTCTGCGGCCCTGGCCCGAGCTCTTTCTTCCAAGGTTGAGATAATCGCGTCATATTCCTTATTTTCGCTGATTGCTTTTAGCGATTTTTCCACCATATCCGAGGCCCGCGCTTTGCCTGTTCTGACCTGTTCAGCAATAACGGAAATCGGCTGCCAATCCATTTTAAAGGACCCTTTTTACTTTGAACTGGTTATCTTCGACGGCCGGGGCGTTCTTTAGAAGCTCATCCGGCTTATAGCCGTAATCTTTCTCTTCATCCGGGCGAGAGACATTCTTTAAGCCCGTGACCTGATATGTCGGGCTGAGGCCAGCCGTATCAACGCTGTTAAGCACCTCTACATAACTGAGGATTTCAGACAGCTGTCCGCGCAGGCTCTCAATCTCTTCATCGCTCAGCCGCAGCTTGCTTAAAGCGGCCAATTTTAAGACATCTTCGCGCGAAAGTTTTGCCATATCTTAGGAGTTATTATAACAGAAAACGCCAAGGGGGAGCAGGCCGGCGCATCCCCCGCTTTAAGATTTTTCTTTGATTTCGGCTATCAGGTCGCGCAGTTCGGCGGCTTTTTCAAACTGCAGGTTAGCGGCCGCCAGGTCCATCTGGGCG
>CAMLDA010000002.1 GCA_946478715.1 uncultured Candidatus Saccharibacteria bacterium
AAAGTCAAAGATTATAGCTATTATCACAATACGAGTGTAACAGTATATTGTTCAGCAGTAGCGAACAGGTCCACATCGCTGGTAAGCGTGTCGTAGCCGGGTACCTGCGCCTGAAAAAGGGTCTGGATAGCGCCCAGCGCCGCTTTAGAGGTGCCTACATTACTGCCGCAGCTGGAGGCCCAGGTGCGGGATAAATCGGAGCCTTCGTTATTCAGGTCCAAAATGTAGCGCGTCCCCAGCGGGCACTGCCCCGCGTCATCGTCGGGTATCTTTTTGTTGCTAGTTTTGGCTAAGAAGCCGGAGTTATTTATCGCCTTTAAGAAAACCGTATAGGCTTCCTGGTTATTCTGAAAGGTCTTGGAGCGGATAATCTGCGGGTTGTAGCCCTTTAAAACGTCCAGGGTTATTTCACTGTTGGTAACAGTAATGCGGATAGACCGGTGAAGCTGGTCGGCGTTGACCATACCGTCAGTAGTAAAGCTGACCTGGGCGTTTGTGCCGGCGTAAGAAGGCAGCGGCTGGATTGGGTTAGGCTGGGGTTTTTTGCCTCCATGGGTAAGAAGCACCACCAATAAGATGATGAAAATGATAATCCCGGCGAATATGGAAATTAGCCTTCCAAACCACATAATAACTATATTTTAACATATTAAATTAAAATAATCAACAGTTATATCCGATTTATAGCGGCATAGACTTCTTCAATCCCGTCGCAAAAAAAGACATACTGCGGGCTTTCAAATATAAATTCCCTCTCATGCGAGTCCGGCCCTACGATGTATGCCTGGCGGCCGGATGAATTCTTCAGACAATCAGTTAAAAAGGCGCCCAGCTCAATGTATGCTCCCCTTAATCCAGGTTCGTCCAGCATTATAAAAATATCCGCTTTTGCTGCTTTTCTAAGCATTTCCGCTTGGACCTCGATATTATGTTCGCGGTTAACAGGATCTCTATAGGGCCGCTTAACATCCGCGGCAGTCCAGTCGGAAATCACCTGGTGGCCCATCTTAGCCAATCTGCGCTGGATTTGTTTTACATCAGCGAGCCTGGTTTTAGCGCGTCCCGACACATAAATCTTCATATGTTAAATACTTTTATGGCCTGCTTTACTTCGTCTTTGACGCCGTCAATACAGTCGTAATCCCTGATTTCTTGCGCATCCACCCAGGCGGCCTCGGTAAAGGCTCCTTTTTCAGGTATGACTTCCCCGCTGTCGTATTCAACTGCGAATTTTAAAAGCACCACCGGCGTCTCGTCCGGGCGCACGAATACTTTGCTGCCGATGAACTTAAGCTCCGGTTTAACTTTTACGCCCGACTCTTCATAGATTTCCCGCATCAGGAGTTTGATTAAAGCGTCTTCAAACACCGTAACATCGCCGTCAACAGAAGTCGGATTCTTCATATCCAGGTCGGCGTGCTCTAGCTTGCCGCCCGCGTTCGCCCATTTGCCGGGATGGACCGTTTCTCTTTGGTCCCTTTTTAAAATCAGGCACCTGCCGTCAGAAGCCCGGTAGATAGTCGCGCCCATAACGACATAAAACAGCTTATCCGGCTTGGCGTTTTGGATACTTACTTTTTCGGCGCGGCTCATTTTATCTCCTTGAATCTTTTTGGATCGGCGGCATAATAATCAGCCCATTTGTTATCGGCCGGCAAGGTCAGCTTTTTTATATAGTGTCCCTCTCTAAAACCACCATTCGCAACACGCTTCTTGGCTTGCTTAGCTTTAATATCCGCTTTGGTAAGGCCGTAATTCTTAATCAGCTGGTCCAGGATTTCCTGCAGGTCGGCCAATTCGCCTGCCGATATTTCGGCTTCGGCCTCCAGCTCTTTGGCTTCTTCTACCAATTTTTTGAGCAGTTCCTTGTTCAGTTTTTCGCCAGACAAAACGCTATAATCCACTTCCCCGCCCATATCTATATTTATTTTGACAAGTTTATCGCGCACTAATTTATTCAGCCTGAATGTCCTAGTTCTCATAATTCGCCCCAGTTTTTGCCCGCCTGAGCGGCTTGTATAACTTTGTAGATAAAATCTTTTTTGCTGGCAGAGTATGATTTACGGTCATCAGCGTACCTCCCGGCAAGTCCTTTCTTTAGCTGCTCGTAATCGGCGGCGGCCTTGGGGTGAGTAATCAGGTAATCCCTGAACAAAACCGTCGTATTCACGTACTCCTCATTCCATTCTCCTATATGCAGATGGACAGTCCGGTTATACTCCGGGCCTTTAGCCAGCATCAGATGGTCGGGCACATCTTCACGCAGATGATAACCATGGGTTTCCAGACGCGGGGCCCAATCTTTCGCTTGTTTGGTGCTTTTGACCACCATCAGAATATCTATTAGCGGCTTGGCCATGATGCCAGGGATACTGGTGCTGCCCACGTGATAAATCTTGATGATGTTTTTGCGGTCCAAATAAGATTCTAGTTCTGCTTTCTCATCCTGGAATGCTTTAGCCCAAGCAGGGTCATACGGTTCTAGCCTTACCTTCCCGCGGTGCACGCCTACTGTCATAACTCGCCCCAGTTTTTGCCGATGGATACGTCGGCCCTAAGTTTTACCGGCAGCTCTATTACGCTTTCCATGGTCTGTTTCATTATGCGGCCTACTGATTCCGCCTCTTCCTGAGGGGCCTCGACTATGAGGCTATCGTGGACCTGCAGCAATATATCGGTGCTCTTGGGCAGCTTGTTGGCTATTTTAACCATTGCCAGCTTCATGATGTCGGCGGCACTGCCCTGCATGGGCATGTTTATGGCCGCCCGCAGGCCGGCTTCACGGACGACGAAGTTAGGAGAGTTAACATCCGGCGTAGGACGGCGGCGCCCCATGATGGTTTCTACGTAGCCCTGCTCTTTGGCCTGTTGGCGCAGCAAATCAAGGAACTCTTTAAGCTTTGGCCGTACTTCAAAATATTTACTGATAAATTCGCGCGCCTGGCCGTATTCCAGCCCGGATGTGGCGCTAAGGCCATGCGGGCCCTGCCCGTAAATGATGCCGAAATTGAACGCTTTGGCGGCATAACGCTGCTCTTTTGTGACGTCTTGCGGCTTTATTCCGTAGACCAAAGCGGCGGTCTGTATATGGATGTCTTCGTCTTTGTTGAAAGCGTCAATCATGCCCTGGTCGCCGGAGAGGACGGCAGCTATGCGCAGTTCCTGCTGGCTGTAGTCGACGCTTACCAGCCGGTTGCCTTTGGCGGCCACGAAGGCGGTGCGGATACGCCGCCCCAAGTCCGTTCGCACCGGAATCGCCTGCAGATTCGGGTCCACGCTGCTCAGCCGGCCGGTTGGCGCGATAGTGATGTTATAGGTGGTATGCAGCCGGCTGTTCTTGTCTACCATCTTGGGCAGGACATCGATGTACGTATTCTTAAGTTTGGTGACCTCGCGGTACTGGCCTATAAGATCAATTATGGGATGGCTGCCGCGCAGTTTTTCCAGTTCCGACGCCGCGGTGGAAAGCCCGGTCTTGCCTTTTTTGATGCCGGCCGTAGACAGGTTAAGTTTTACGAACAGCACGTCGGCCAGCTGGCCGGGGCTGCCGATGTTGAACTCGTGGTCGGCGTAGCCGTATATCTTCTGCTCCAGGTCGCTGATGATCCCATCTATTTCCTTGCTGAAATCTTCCAGATACGGGCAGTCCAGCCGGATTCCCGTAAGCTCCATATCGGCCAGCACCGGAATGAGCGGCCATTCCACATCGCCGGCCAGTTTTTCAATCTTTGGCGCCTGTTCGAGCGCCTTTGTCTGGCCGTGCTGCAGCTCCCGGATGACCGCTATGATTTCCGGCGCGCGGGCTATGAGTTCGTCGGTATCCAGCTCGTCCAGCGTTGAAACTTCGTAACGCAGCTGGCTGCCGGCAAGCTCTGTCAGGCTCTGCGCCCGCAGTAAAGGGTTTATAAGATAGGCCGCCACCAGGACATCGTGCCCTACAGGCGGGATTTCTTTTACGCCCATAACCCGCAGCATCTTGATGGTCGATTTAAGGTCGTAGCCTACCAGCGGCCGCACGTCCTTGAAATGGCCGGCAACCAGCTTATGGTCCAGCTTGCGCAAATCCAGAGTATAAGTGTCTTTGCCGTCCGGGCTGATAATCAGGGCCTGCGGGTCGGCGCCATGTTTGCCGGCGGCCCGCCCAAAGATATAAAAAAACTCCGAGTCCCCGATTTTGGGCAGGTCTTTATCGTTGTCTATGACAGTGTTTTTGCCCACTTTCAGTTTTACCCCTCCAACCGTCTCGGTGACCGGCGCCTCGCCCTTCATATGCTCCGGCAGGCCCCGAAGCAGGCTTCGGAATTCCAGCCGCTCCAGCAGCGTACGCAAAGCCTTGGCGTCAATCTTTGTACCATCCATTGCGTTTAAGTCCAGCTTCAAAGGCGCGTCGCACCAGATGGCGCCCACTTTTTTGCTCAGATATGCGCTGTCGCGGCCGGCTTCTAACTTCTTACGGGTGCTTTCTTTGATGCCCTCCAGGTGCTTGTAAACGCCGTCCAAGGTCTTATATTCCTTTAGCAGTTCTATGGCGGTCTTTTCGCCGATGCCCGGCACGCCCGGGATATTGTCGCTGCTGTCGCCTTTCAGCGCCTTAAGGTCCAGGAATTGTTCCGGCTTTAACCCATATTTTTGTTCAAAGCTTTCCGGATGGTACTCCTCGATATTTGAAAAACCGCGTTTAAGGGCATAGACTTTCACGCGGTGATTTATAAGCTGCAGCATATCAAGGTCGGAAGTCACCAGCAGGGTTTCCAGGCCTTTCTTTTCGGCCATGACCGCCAGGCTGCCCATGATATCGTCGGCCTCGTAATCATCCAGCTCGTAAAGCGGCCAGCCGAATGCGTCCAGCAGGTCGTGCAGGATCGGAATCTGGGTATAAAAATCAGGTGGCGCCGGTTTTCGGCCGGCTTTGTATTCGGGGTATATCTCTACCCTTTTGCGGATATTGGTCTTGGGTTTGTCCCAGGCTACGCAGACATAATCGGGCTTTAGTTTCTTTATAAGTTCCAGCGCCATGGTGGCGAACCCGTACACGCCGCCGGTTGGTACGCCGTCGGCCGTACTAAGGTTGGGCATGGCGTAGTAGCCTCTGTAAAAGACAGATTTCCCATCGATAACTGCCAGTTTTTTCCTCTCAGCCACTATCTGGAATTATACGCCGTATCTGTTAGCTAAGCGACTGCTTATGCTTCGGCGGCCATGCCGTATAGGGCGGCGGGTTCATGGCGCAGCCTGGCCCACATCTGGTCGCCGTAGCTCCAGTGCCACCATTCCGTGGGATTGACCTGAAGGCCCGTGTCAGTGCCAAAAACCGCTCCTGTCATTATGGCGTAGAAGGCCCGGCGGTTAGCCTTGGCAATCCTGTCGGCTTTGTTAAGCCTATGGGAGTAGGTAAGTTCAAAATAATCCGGCATGACCCGCTCGCTGGTATCCCCATCCGTATGGCCCATAGGCACCTCTGCGCCCGGCACATAGTGCGGTCCGGGCTCTTTGAACCTGAGGTAAACGTCTACAGCGCCGCCGGTGGCATGCGGTGAAGGATGTAGGGGATCCCATGAGGGGGCGGCTATCATCCTGTTCCTTATTTCCCGGCGCTCTTCTGGGGTAGCCTCCGGATTGTTACGGACTATAAGGCCCGGGAAGACTTCATCGTAAAGCCTTTGCTGTTCGCCCGGCGAGCGGAAAGCGTCCTCTACGAATAATTCCACTTCCCCGCCAAAAAATTCGGTGAATATGGGGTCTGTAAGCGTGTGGTTGATATCGCCCAATTTCTCGGCCAGCGTCCTGCGGACCATAAGAGGCTTTCGGCTGTCCGGCAGCGGCTCGCCGGTGGCGGCGTTAGGCCTTGAATAATAATTTTGGCCGGCTACGCCGTAGCTATGAAGGTCGGCGAGCTCTTCGTTAAACAGCGGGTTCTCCGGGTTTATGGGATGGCCGCGGTAGCCCTGTTTTATCTCCCTCAGCATGCCCATGCCAGGTACCGACCGGTATAGCCGGTCAGGGTCGTAAGGCTGATAACCCGTTTCCCTGTCCCATATCCTCTTCATGGGTTACTCGTTTTCTGATTCTATAAGCATGACCGCCGCTTTGAGGGTACGGACGATTTCTGAGAGATAGGTAGCCGGGGTCCTTTTTGCAACCAGTTCCGGATCGGAAGGATTGCCGGCGACATAAACATCGGTGATTCCGAATCTTTTGGCCACCCTTTCCAAATCCATCCGGGTAGAAACCTGGTAAATCTGAGTTGTAATAGCCGCTATTGAAGATTCCCCGTATTGGGCAATCTCGCTCTTTTGCAGGTCCGCCAGAACAGTAGCAAGCACGTCCGGCGTACCGGCTTTTTCCTTGGCTGTATAAGACACGCTTACTGTAAGGCCGGGATTCTCGCGCGCCACCAGCTTGGCGGCTCCGACGCATAAGTCGAATTGGTCCTGGGCGCCTGGCGCATAAGTCTCCGTCTCTTGTTCCCCGTCCCTTAGAGGGCGGCCGGAGCCGGCTACTATCAAGTGATTGAAGGTAGTGTTCGGATCCTTAAGGCAGTCCACGGCATAGCGCGTCCTATCTAAGTTGGACCGGCGGGCACCTCCCAGAGCTATCACGGCGTCATAATGCCCAACCAGCGGCGTCTCTATATGGCCCGGGCGCCCCTCTTCATCGAATACGACCATCCGCAGAGCCTGGGCCGTTCTGTTAATAACCTCTACCGTTTCCGGCGACCAATCCCTTTCGTCTTTTTCCAAAGCCTGCCTGGACTCGATTCTTTCACCTTGGTAACGGGGGTCAAGCTGTTTAATGGCGGCCACGAACTGTTCCGGCTCCTCGGCCGGGTCTTCCTCCACGCCGAAATGCCCCAGCAAGTCCTTTGCCGAAGCTAACACTTCATAAGGGTCGGGCTGCGATTCGTGGCGAATGGTAAATTCGGACATAATCCTATTATTACCATATTTAAGGAGTTTTTTCAAGCTTTAAAGCTCAAGGGCTTTGGTGACTGTGGATTTGAAATCCTCTAAATTATCACTGTTATTCGATATAAAAATGTCGGCTTTAGCCTTTACGGCGGCCATGTCCAGCGCCGTGGGGTCGTTTCCCTGGTGGTGCATTTCGGCCTGCTCTTCTGCCAGGAATTGTTCATAGGTCTTGTGGTCTTCCGGGCCGCGCAGCCGCGATTCCACGCGGCGGTATCTGGTTTTAGGATTGGCGTCCAGCCAAACCAGCCGACCGCCTAAGCGGTGGAGTTCGTCCGCCTCGCCCGGGTTACGCAGGCTGGAAATCACCAGACCCGGGTATTGGCGGCTTTGTTCCTTGAATTCTTCGACGGCTTTATCTATCAGGACGCCTAAGCCGTGCCGGCGGCGCCACTCGCCGCTAAGCTGGCTGGTATATTTGCGCTCGGGCGGCAGCCCGCGTCTTTTTACTTCGGCTCTTAAGATATCGGTAACCGACACGAAGTACCAGCCAAATCCGGCGACCAGGATTTGCGCAAGGGTGTCCTTGCCCGAACCGTTGGTGCCGGATATGCCGATTATTTTCATTTATTGCAGATATTCGTGGAGCCGACGGGTATCCTTATGCTTGCGCAGCTTGGCCAAGGCCTTGGCTTCTATCTGGCGGATTCGCTCGCGGGTAACGGAAAATTCCTGGCCGACTTCTTCGAGAGTATGGCTTTTGCCGTCTTCCAGGCCAAAGCGCAGCTTCAATATCTTCTGCTCGCGCTCGGTCAGGCTGGAAAGAATCTGGCGGACCTGCTCTTTAAGCAGCTGCTCACTGGCAGATTCGGTCGGGGTCTTGGCATCTTCGTCCTCTATGAAATCGCCTAGTACGCTGTCCTCTTCGTCGTCGCGGACGCTGGCGTCCAAGCTGGAGAGGTCCTGCTTGATTTTCATGATGTGCTCCACTTTTTCGACTTCCATCTCCATAGCGGCGGCAATTTCCTCGTTGGTCGGTTCGCGGTTAAGCTCCTGGGTAAGACGGCGCTGGGTGCGCAGCAGCTTGTTGATGGTTTCCACCATGTGCACGGGAATACGGATAGTGCGGGCCTGGTCGGCGATGGCGCGAGTAATGGCTTGGCGAATCCACCAGGTGGCGTAGGTGCTGAATTTGAAACCACGGTCCGGGTCGAACTTTTCAACTGCCCTCAGCAGACCGGTGTTACCTTCCTGGATCAGGTCCAGCAGGTCCAGGCCGCGGCCTACGTAGCGTTTGGCAATAGATACCACCAGGCGCATGTTGGCTTCGGCCATCTGGTCTTTGGCCCGCTTATCGCCGGATTTAACTTTTTTGGCCAGGGCCAGTTCTTCTTCCGCGGTCAAAAGAGGTATTTTGCCGATTTCGCGCAAGTAAAGCCGGACGCTGTCATCGGCAATATCGTCCATATAGACGGCTGCTTCCGGCACGGCTTCTTCTTCGTCCTCTACCGCCCACTCATCGGCTTCTTCTTTGATTTCCTCTTCTGTAGGTTCGGCTACAGGTATCATGTCAATGTCTTCATCGGTCATATCGGCATAAAGCTGGTCCAGCACGTCAATATTAGCCGGTATGTCGGGTATAAGTTCGAATATCTCGCTCTGCTCCAGCTTGCCATCTTTGCGGCCGCGCTCTAAAAGCTTGGCGATTTCTTTTTCATAATCTTTTACCGGCGCCCTTTTGGCGGCCGCGGCATCGTCGCTCTTCTTTTTTCTTGGCATAAATTAATCCTTCCCAGCCCTAATCAACTCATTAAGTTTATCGGCCTTTTCGGCCAAATCCCTGATTTGTTCTTCATTTTCGGCCTGCTGCATAGCAGCTACCAGCTTATGTTTTTGTATTTTGACGTACCGGTCTATCAGCCGGCGTTTGAGTTGCTGCGCCTGTTCCTGCAGGTCTTCAGGCGGCAGATCTTGATAAATCTCCTCAAACTGTAACATTATAATTTTAACATAATCCCCTTCCGGCTGCAATTGTGCGGCTATCTTGGGATCGCCCTTAAAGTCCGGGTTTTCCTTCAGGAATTTAAAGACTTTGCGCCGCTGTCCGTCAGTGAAAAAGTCCTGCCGGCAGTCTTTTATCAGATGGCGCAGCTTAGGCTGCATCAGCAGCATGGCTAGCAGATGGTCCTGCAGCCTTTGGTACTCTATCTGCTCCTTATCCAAAACCGCGCTGGATGTCTTAGGACGTTTAAGCACGGTTTGGGCGGTGGGTTGATTTACAAACTTAGCCTTCACCGCATCCAGGCTGGTATCTGTTAAGGTAGCTATTTCCTTCAGGTAGTGCTCCTGCTCTATCGGGTCGCGCAGCTGGCGGATAGTGGTTAAAAGCGCGTCCGTAAAAGCTTTTTTGCCGGCCGCCGTCTTTAGGTCCACCTCTGATTTGTAGCGGGCTATCAGCCAGTCCGGCGCATATTGGGCACCCTTGATGGCCTGCTCCCAGAAGTGGACGTCTTTTCTGATAAGCTCGTCCGGGTCCTTGGCTTCTTTGAACGAAATGATTTTTAGCGACACTTCGGCTTTCTGGGCAAGCGGGATAATGCGCTCGGTGGCGGCTATGCCGGCTCTGTCGGCGTCAAAGCTCAGGCGGATGTCTCCCGTAAAGCGTTTGAGCGCTTTTAGGTGCTGTTCGGTCATGGCCGTACCGGCGCTGGCCACCACGTTTCTGACCCCTGCCTGCCAGCTGGAAATCACGTCCAGGTTGCCTTCGGCCACCACCACAAACCCTTCTTTTCGGATGGCTTCTTTGGCCAGGTGCAGACCATAAACCTGGCGGCTTTTATCGTAAGTGATAGTCTGGGGCGTGTTGATATATTTTGGAGCGTCTGGTTCATCGTCCAAAAGGCGGGCCGTAAAACCGATGATTCGGCCGGACTGGTCTGCCAGCGGAATCATGATGCGCCCCCGGAACATATCGCTGCTGTGCCTGGCTCTTTGGAAAATCATCCCGGCACGCTTCATCTCATCTGTAGTAAAGCCCTTTTTAGTCAGAAAGTTAGTCAGGGCAAAACCGGTGTTAGGCGCGTATCCCAGGCGCCAGGCCAGGATGGTTTCCCGGCTGAAACCCCGCTCTTTTGATAGGTAATCAATCGCTTTAGGGTTGGCGGTCAGCTGCTTTTGGTAGAACTTTGCGGACAATTCCAGGGCGTCCATCGCCCGCTCCTTAAGCTTGGTGCTGGCGCCCGGCTTGCCGGTCTGGAACTGTTCTAAGTCCACCCCGGCTTTGCGGGCCAGCATCTCCAGCGCGCCGCGAAAGTCCAGCCCTTCCATCTCCTGCACGAACGAGAACATATCGCCCCCTTTGCCGGATGAAAAATCGTGCCATATCTGTTTTTCCGGACTTACTATGAAACTGGGAGTCTTTTCGTTGGTCCAGGGGCTCAAACCCTTAAAATTGCGGCCGGTGCGTTTAAGCTGGACATATTCAGATACCACGTCTTCTATATTCAGCCTTGATTTCACCTCTGTAACCGCATCCATGACTTTAGTATAAGGCTAAAGGGATAAGCGATACAGCATAAGGGCTTTAGCTGTTAGAATAATGCTTATGCAGCCGCAGAGCCCCAGCCCCGATTTTGACTTCATGTTAAAGGAACAGCCCAAAGCCCGGCGGCTTCCCCTGCCCGCATTATCGCGGCCGGTCAAAATAGCAGCGGGCGTCGTTCTGGCTATTGTCATAATTATTATCGGCTCGTCCCTGCTTTCCGGCAGAGGCGCGGTGGACACCAAATCATATATGGATATCTTAGCCCGCGGCCAGGAGACCCTGCGTATAACTTCATACGTGCAGACCCTGCAGCTGCAGGACCCGCAGGTGCAGGCCTCGGCGGCGACGGTTTCCAGCGCCCTCGCCAGCGATAAGCAGCAGATTCTGGATTACCTTTCCAAGAACCACATCAAGGCAGATTCCAAAGCCCTGGCCGCCGATGCCGACAAAACTACCGACACAAGCATGCAGACGGCCTCCCAGAACGGCAACTTAGACAGCGTTTATAAGACCTACCTGCGCAATTCACTTAATTTATACGAAAACGACATCCGCGCCGCCTATCCAAAGGCCGGCTCCAAGGGCAAAGCCATACTTAACTCCGCTTCCATGAGCACTACCACGCTGCTTACTTCGCCGCCGCTTAAGTAGAGTGCGTAACCAGGTTGTAACTGTGGTTAATAAGGTCTTTTATTTCATCCCAAGTTAACTGTCCGGTGAGTAAAATTGTGTTCCAATGTTTTTTGTTCAGATGGTATCCGGGCATCACGGTTTCGTAGCGGGCGCGAAGCGTCTCGGCCAGCTTGGGGTCGCATTTTAGGCTGATACGCACCGGCTCCGCGCCTTCCTGGACCAGGGCGAACATCTTGTCATCTACTTTATATACAGCTACGCCTTCGCCGAACGGATAATCCAGCTGGGCGCCCGGAAAGCTAAATAAGTATTCTTCTACCTGTTTATGCGTCACGATAAATAGCTTAATAGATTGTTCTTCCAGCCGTCTATAAAATTCGTTCCCGGGCAGGCGGTACCGGTACGGGCTTCGCAGTGGCCGATGATTTTTTTAACCTGCGGGTAATGCCTTTTTATATGCGCGGCCAGCCCGCGCAGTATCTGGTCGTCCGGGTCCTGGTTCTCGTAATCGTTATCCAGGCAGATACCGATGCTGCGAGTATTTACATCCCAGTTCCCGGCATGCCAGCCTATCTGGTTATCTTCCAGCAGGCGCTCAAAACTGCCGTCCATCCGCATCAGCCAGTGGTACGCCAAAAAACTCGGCCTGCCGCCACGGAAATGATTAGACCAGATAGGCCGGCCTTGCAAAGATTTATCCCGATTGTCCCGCGGTTCAAAATAATACGGCGCGTAAATATTAAGAAGGTGCGTCATATTCATAAAACTAAGGCTGTAGCCAGGCCGGGCGCTGGTGTGATGGATAACGATTGTATCTATGGGCTGCCGCTGCTCGTCCAAATCCGGGCCGGAATCTGCCAGCGCCAGCCTTCCCTCTTCAAAAGCCTTTTCAAAGAATTTTCGGACAGTCTTATTAAATTCTGAGTGTTCCCGTGAATCTTCTTTCAGCCGTTCATGAACCTGCCTGGCATAGGGGATGAACTGCCTATACCAATCCGGCCTTTCAACTATCTTTTGCCAGCGATTCTCATCAAATTCCAAATCCGTGCCGGGCATTATTATCTAATTTTATCAGGGCAGCCAGGACAGGAATTTGACAATTGCCCGCTAAAAGACGTTAATAAAGGCATCAAGTAGGTTTTTTGGAGGTACTATGCGCGAGCATGCTAGCAGGGTGGCTAAACAAATATCAAAGACATTTATCACCTTGGCGGCGGCTTCAGTGCTAGCCTTTTCCGGCGTAGTGGCGGCAGGCCCATTTTTGGCATCCAGAGCTTTCGCTCAAACACTAGATGTCTGTGCTGCGCCCGCAACCTGTACTTATAGCTCTATACAAACAGCAATAAATGACGCTCATCCTGGCGACACAATTACCGTAGGAGAGGGTATATATATCGAAAATGTGATTATAGATAAGGCTGTGACGCTCATC
>CAMLDA010000003.1 GCA_946478715.1 uncultured Candidatus Saccharibacteria bacterium
TCGCGCCCATAGTATTTCTTTACCTGCTCTTGTATGAAGCTGGAATTGGCAATCATGAAGTGCGGCCGCTGCGCGGCTTTATAATCCCAGCGGCGCATCGGTCCTACCAGCAGCTTTAATCCCAGGCGGGCCAGCGGGTCCAGCCAGCCAAAGCCCGGGTTCTTCATGTACTCATCGTAGCGGCTCCAATAGTAGTGGGTCGGAGCATGGCAGTAGTTGACGTGGACGGCAGGCGGCTTTACGTTCACGGCTTTGGCTTCGGCGCCCGAGCTGCTTATAACCAGGTCGTAACCGCTCAAATCCAGACGCGAGAACCAGCGGGCCCGCAGCGGCGGCAGGAATTTACGCAGTTTGGAAAAAGGCCAGCGCTGCATATAGCTTGTGATGACCTGAGCCGGCGCCAGTTTTTGCCGCCATTCGTCGGAGCAGTATGATGTATAAATTGGCGCGTCGGGATACATTTTGTGAAGCTCGTAGACCACGCGCTCGGCGCCGCCGCCTACGAACCAATCGTGCACGATAGCAACTTTCACTAAAGGGCTCCGCTGCGCCTAAAGACTACCCGGATGGTTTTGATCAGGATCATGATGTCCATCCATAAGCTCCAGTTCTGTACGTAGTAAAGGTCCAGTTTACGCCGTTCCATAACGGGCAGCTCACGCCGTCCGGAGACCTGCGCCAAGCCTGTCAGGCCTGACTTGACGCTTAAAATCGTGTGTTTCTTTTCAAAACTGCTGAGTTCCTGTGGGATAAGCGCCCGGGGGCCGACCAAGCTGATGTCACCCTTGAGTACGTTGAAGAGCTGAGGCAGTTCATCCAGGCTGGTGCGGCGCAGGAAACGTCCGAAAGACGTTACCCGAGGATCATCCGGCAAATAGTCGCCGTTTTCGCGATAGGTTTTAGCCAGCTCCGGCCGGCCCATCATGGCGAAAGCCTGCTCGGGAGTGGTGCCATCATACTTCTTATACTGGCTGCGGAACTTGAAAACCCGGAACTCGCTGTTATATCTGGTAAGCCGCGGCTGACGGAAAAATACCGAGCCGCTGGCGAAAAGGTTGATAATCGCGATGATCGCCATGAATGGCAGCGCGATAAGGCAGGCGGCTCCGCCGACTAGAAGATCGAATAGCCTTTTGACGACACGGCCCCATCCCAAAAGTGCTGTTTGGTGGACAGCTATAACCGGTATGGAGGAGCGGAACAGCTCCACTTCTATGTTTCCGACGAACAGTTCGCTGTTGCCGGGCACGAAACGGTAAGAGATGTGGTTGGTCTGGGCAAACTCCAGCACTTCGTTATTGCGTTCGTTTGAGGCGTATAACTCGGTTTGGACGATGGCGTGGATATCATCGGTCCGCAGTTTTTGGGCGGCTTCAGAAAAGGTGGCGAAGGTGGGCACGCCGCGGTACCTTTCGGCGGCGCCGGCCTTGCTGCCCACAATGCCTACAATCTTGTATCCGGAAATCTTTGAGTTGGCCAGCGAATCAACCAGTTCTTTGGCGATGCGCGTGTCCCCCACTATAAGGATGTGCGTAATGCCTATGCCATAGGAAAAAAGCTTAGCCCTTATGGTGCGTGCGGAGTTTCTGAAGGCCAGCAGGAAAAGGAACGCCAGGCTGAACCCATATACGGGTACCAGTTTGGCCGGGAATACCGGCTGGTTATCGAAGTAGGCGAAAGCCGTCACAAAAATCAGCCCTATGAAGGAGCCCAGGAAAAGCCGGCTAAGTTCGGTGAATCTTTTTTCATGGATAGAGCTGCTGTAAAGCCCGAAAATGGCGAAAGTCAGGACCCAGAATGGCAGGAGTATCGCGAAAACCTCAAAATAAGTGATGGCGTGGACGGTGTGCGCGATCGGCCGATGGTCTACGGACACCCTTAATATATATGCCGCTACGAAGGCGGCCAGCAGAGCCAAGAAGTCTCCTATCACCAGGAACAAGCTGTAAATCAAGGAACCATTCCGTTTCATATATACTTTAGTTTAGCATTTATGATTAAAACCGCCCCTGTTAATAAACTCACCGCAGGCGCCGGCTGGATTGCCGGTTTGATAATCGTGCTGGTCCCGTTCCATGCCTTACTGACCGTCTGGCTATCCAGCGCGGTCGGCCATTACACACTGCTGCGTCTTTGGAAGGAATTTCTGCTGGTGCTGGTGGCTGCCGGGGCGATATATACGCTGTTTAAAAGTCCGGCTCTTCGCGGTGGGTTTTTTTCGTCCGTCATTGTCCGGCTGATTCTTCTGTATTTCATCGTAATGGCAGCTTGTGCCGCCGGGGGCTCCCTGGGCCACGGGGTCAGCGCCAAGGCTATGTGGTACGGCCTGCTGGTAGATTTGCGATTCCTGGTCTTCTTTCTGGCCGTAGCGGTCTTGGCGGCGGGTTATGGCGGCCTATCGCTAGCCTGGCGCAAACTGATGTTCATCCCGGCAGTGCTGGTAGCCGCTTTTGCCATAATGCAGTACCTTGTCCTGCCATATGATTTCTTAAGGCACTTTGGTTACGGCGATTCCACCATCCTGCCTTATGAGACCATTAACCATAATCTGGCGCATATCAGGGTTATGTCGTCGCTGCGGGGTGCCAATCCCCTTGGGGCCTATCTGGTTCTCCCGATATGCGCCGCCGGTACGCTGCTGGCGGTTGAGCGCCGGCGGCGCCGGGACAAAGCCGTTTTTGGCGCCGGATTGCTGCTGGCTCTGGTATTCAGTTTTTCGCGCAGCGCCTGGATCGGCACCGGCGCCGGGCTGGCAATGGTGGCGTGGCTGGCGCTAAGGAGCCATCGTGCCCGCCGTAATATCTCGGCGGCAGCGGCAGTACTGGTAATCGCCGCGGCGCTGGCGGCGGTGGGGCTCAGGCATAATGCTGAGTTCGAGAATATATTCCTGCATACCCAGCAGGGCTCCGCTTCTTTGGTAAGCTCTAACGAAGGCCACAAGGCGGCGCTTGAGTCAGCTGTAAAAGATATGGTCCATCATCCGGCCGGGAGCGGCGTAGGCAGCGCCGGCCCGCAGTCCGTCTACAACGACAAGCCGGCCCGTATAGCCGAGAATTATTATTTGCAGGTTGGTCAGGAAGCCGGCTGGGTAGGCATGGTTTTGTTCATAAGCATAATAGCCGCGCTGGGCGTCTACCTTTACTCTCAGAAGCAGGACCCGCTGGCGATGGCTCTGCTGGCCGGGCTTGTGGGCTTAAGCATAGTCAACCTTTTATCGCACGCCTGGGAAGATGACACCCTGGCTTATATCTATTGGGGGTTTGCCGGAATCGCTTATGCTCCTGCTATAATTGGCCTAAGGAAACAAAATGCCCCAAAAAAGCAAAAATCGGCATAAGTTACTGCTTCAGTTCGTAGAGTATCTGATATCCGGCGGCGCTTATTTCTGGGTCGGCTACCTCATCTTAGACTATTTGTATTACAAGGCGCACTGGAGCCTATGGTGGGCCACGATATTGAGCAACGTGGTCGGCTGGACAGTCAATTTCGTGCTGCAGCGGTTCTGGGTGTTTAATAACCAGGCTCTAAAAGACCATAAGACCCAGGTGACCGGGCGGTACATATTCATAACTCTGGTCGACTTCGTGCTGAATTACTTCATTCTTTACGGCCTGAAGGCCGTGGGTATCACCCCGGCTATCGGCCAGTTCATCAGCTCGGCTTTCTTTACCGTCTGGAACTGGTTCTGGTACAAGCTCTGGGTATTCCCTGAACATATGAAGAAGCACAAGACGGTTATAACTCCGGCCCGCGTAGTTGCGCACAGGGCGCACGGGCATGCCGGGTATCACAGGGCGCACCGATGAGCGAAGTCCAGGCTGAGCCCCAGGTAAACAAAACTGTCAGGCCAACCAAAAAGCAGAAAGAGCTGCTGACTTTCATAGAGGGGTTCATCGCCGAGCACGGCTACAGCCCTAGTTACCGCGAAATCATGGCCGGGACGCGGCATAATTCGGTGGCTACCGTCGCCCTGCACGTGAACAGCCTGATTAAGAGAGGGCACCTGATAAAACGGGACCGGTCGGCGCGCTCGCTGGAAGTTGTTAATCCTTCGACGCCTCCGGCGCCAAAAGTCGAACCAAAACAGCTTAAGGCCGCCGAAGAAAAGTGGCTTATAAACAAAGTAGAGCTATTTTTCAAAGAAGCCGAAGCCCTGCCGGCTGCTGCCGATAAGGAACTTGATAAGCTGCAGATCCTGATAGGCGCCCTGAAAGTCCTGGGCCTGGAAGGGGCGGCTCAAAGCTTTACCCCCAGGCTGTCGGCCCTAAAGTCCAAGCAGACGGAAAATCTTTACAGCGTTTAAGCGGCGACCGGCGAATGCGATTCGATGCTGTCGCTGTGTTCGCTGGGAAGGTCTGAGTCGCCGCGAAGAGGCTGTTCGCGCAGGAACAGGGCTACTGCGAAGGCGGCCAGGGCAAACGGAATGCCTATAAGGAACATATCGTGGAAAGATTTCACGAATGCCAGCAGGATATCATGCTGTACGGCCGGGTGCAGATGCTGCAAGCCTTCAGTACCGCTGGTAGTTATCTGTTTGGCTGAAATATGCGCGCCTGCCGGCAGAGCCTGCGCCAAATGATGGTTCAGCCTGGATAGAAGGACGGTTCCAAAGACGGCCCCGCCAAGGCTGCTGCCGATCGTACGGAAGAAAGTGACGCTTGATGTGGCGGTGCCCATCTGGCTGCGCTCAACAGAATTCTGGACCGACAGGACCGTAACCTGCATGAAGGAACCAAGGCCGGCGCCGATAACGATCATCCAGGCCGACAGGGTCCATTGGCTGGTTGTCAGCGATACATGGCTGAAAAGCCACATACCGGCTGCCAGCAGCAGGGTACCGATGATTGGGAACATCCTGTATTTGCCGAATTTGGTAATCAGCCGCCCAGAGGTGATAGATGCCGCCAATACCCCCAGCATCAGCGGGATAGTGAAAAGGCCTGATTTGGTAGGCGAATAACCCCGGACAATCTGCTGGTACTGGGGTATGTATAGGATGCTGGCGAACATGCCGATTCCAGTCAGCGTCGACAGCAGTACCGATACACTGAATATATCGTTTTTAAATAAACCCATAGGAATAAGCGGCTCGGCGGCACGGCGCTCCCAGAGGACGAAGGCCAGGCCAAACACAAAAGTGCTGATTATCAGGCCGATTATTTGGGGGCTGCCCCAGGCGTAAGTCAGGCCCGCCCAAACGGATACCAATATCAGGCTGACTACCGAAAGCGTCATGAAAGCCACGCCGCCATAATCTATCTTATGCTCGCGCCGCATTACCGGCAGATGGAGCCGGGCCGCGATAGCCGACAGGGCTATCAGCCCGATAGGCAGATTCACATAGAATATCCAGCGCCAGCCAGCGGCTCCCAGCAGCGTGCCCGCATCGGCGAAAAATCCGCCCAACAGCGGGCCGGCCACGCTTGATAAGCCCCAGACCGCTCCAAAGTAACCCTGGTACTTGCCGCGCTGCCGGGGCGATACCACGTCGCCGATAATAGCCAGCACCAGGCTCATCAGCCCGCCCGCTCCTATACCTTGCAGCGCCCTGAAGGCCACCAGTTCATCCATATTGCGGCTAAGGCCGCATAGTGCGGAACCCGCCAGGAATATGACTATTGCGGTCTGCAGGACTTTTTTACGCCCCAGCAGATCGCCCACCTTGCCATAAATAGGCGTGGCTATGGCGCTCGTCAGCAGATAAGATGTGGCCACCCATGAGTACTTATTAAGGCCGTGCAGGTCGACAGCGATTTTGGGCAAAGCGGTTGAAACGATAGTCTGGTCGAGCGCCGCCAGCAGCATTACCAGCATCAAAGCGCCGATAACTACCATTATTTCTCCGTGGCTGCGCTCGCCGTGTAAATCGGCCGGAGGCGCCGCCGCATAAGCCGCCGTTACTTTCCGGCTAAGCTTCCTTATCACGCTTCAGTACCTTTTGCTGCGGTCTTATCGGCCGCTGATATATTTCCCGAAGCTTTCTTTAAAAGCCCGCACAAAGCCTCCACTTCTTTGTCGTCAAGGCTGCCGATAGCGGCCCGCAGCGCATCGAATTTATGCTGCGCCAGTTTTTTAAGCAACTGCCGGCCCTGGGGGGTCAGGCTCAGCCGGACTATCCGGCGGTCCGCCGGATCAGGCCGACGGATTATCAAGCCCTTTGCGTCCAGAGGGTCGGCCAGCTGGGTAACGCCGCTTTTGGTAATGCCTAAGAAATCGGCGGCCTCTTTGACGCTGCTTTCCGTATGGTGGGCAAGAAGGTAGAGCATACCTACCTGGGCATGCGATAAACCCGCATGTTTCCAATTGTCCTTAGACATCGGGCGGTGCATGCGGGCAAGCGTCTCAATGATTGTCTGGACCCGGTCTTCTCTAAGCATAAAAAATAGTTTAGTTGCTAAAATATTAACAAGCTAAACTATTTTTGTAAATATTTACTTTTTGACCAGGAAATAGACCACGACGGCGATGACGACGACGGCCACCGCTACATAAACCAACATCATGTTCTTTCCGCCTTTGGCGGCTGTGGCTGGAGCGGCAGGAGCCGGACCGGCTGGTGCGCCTGGGGCTGCCGGGGTAGGCGAAGCGGCTGGCGGCTGAGGTGCCGGGGCCGGAGGTTCGCTTGAGGCCGGAGGCGTAGGCGGAGTTTGGGTTGGTGTTTCGGTTGGGTTCATAGGTTTTACCTCTTTTACGAACTAATTCTATCATGTAAACGTAAGAGTTATAAGCAAGGATGGTAAAATTGATTCAAATGGATTCGCTGATAATTTTAGGAGCTAAGTACCTGTTCGTAGCGGTACCGCTAATTTACTGCGCCGCATGGCTTCAGGCATCCAGAAAAAACAAAGCGCCGATGGCGCTGTCCATTATCCTGTCCGGCATAGCAGCAGGCATCCTGGATAAGGTATCGGCCAAGCTGTACTACGACCCCCGGCCTTTTGTCAGCCATCATGTGACCCCGCTGGTACAGCATGCCGCCGATAACGGTTTCCCGTCAGAACACACTCTTTTTACGTTCACTATCGCGGCCGCGCTATTTTTCTACCGGCCAAAGCTCAGTTATGCCGCGGCCATTCTGTCCGCAGCCGTTGGTATCTCACGGGTAGCCGCCCATGTCCACTCGCCGATAGATATCATCGGCGGCGCCATTATGGGTATAGCCGCCGGCGCGGCCGGATATTTCCTGGCGGATGCTTACATATCCCGGCGCCATCGGCGGGCCGGCAAGAACGCTTAAACCCGCCTGCGGCCGGCCAAAAGGTGCCAGATAACGGCGATAACCGCCAGCACTATCAGTATGTGTATGAATCCGCCGGCAACATGGAAGGCCACGAAGCCCAGAAGCCATAGGACGAATAATATTACGGCTATTGTAAGTATCATAGGGACCTCCTTGGTTAACTTAGAGGAATTAAACCCTAAACGGACAAAGGCCGCTGTTAAATAACTAACTCAGCGCCAGGCCGCCAGCAGGCCGCTGTCTGCTACTAGTACTATAAAAAAATACAGTGCATCCGCCTGCCATGCCCGCCGCGCGCGGCCTTCGAATAGATGATTTACCAGCGCGGTCATAGCGATCAGCCCCAGCCATAGCCAGAAACCGGTTTCCGCCCCCTGCCAGAAAGTGAGTGAACCGGCATAACGCACAAAGTGGACCAAAACCCAGGCCTGGGCCAGCGAGCAGGCGAATATGAGCCAGATTGTCGGATCGCCGGCTGCCAGCCGATCCACTTTTTTAGAGGTCAGTTTACGGGAAGATTTACCTACGAAGCCGAACCATATGCTGCCGGCCGCCACATTAAAAACAGCGGCTGCCAAAACCGCCCACCAATTTACTTCAACGCCCGGCATACTACTCTCCGATTATTATGTATATCTAACGCCCAAAAGGGCCTAAAAGCAAACGCTTACTTTATATCAGGGATTTAATATTCTTCGGTCGAGCGTTCTTCTTCTTGGGGCATGTCCGCTCTTTCTTCCCTCATGATATCCACCTGCTCGCTTCGGCTCACAAGGTCGTCTTGGTTAAGAAATATGACCCCGGGGTGGAAGCTTTTGTAAAATTCAACTATTTCCCTGGGCTCGCGGGAGCGGCGGGCTAAATCAACCAGCCTACCTACAGGGACCGGGTATTTCCTTATTCGGCCGATAAAGCTGTATAAATCATCAAGTTTTGGCGTCGCGGTGGCTGTGTTCATAGGTTTACCTGAACTGGTTCTTAGAGTTAGTGCCCGTAGGAGGTCCTGGAGGCTCGGAAGTCTGATGCTTGAGCTCCGATCTGGCCATCCGTTTCGACGGCTTAAGATCCGTAGCAACATGGAGCTTTTGCTCTGCGGGGACATGCTTGCTCATAGTTCCTCCCTTCACCATCAATAATGGTCTATACGGGCTATGGAAGCAGTAATTATACTCACAGTATTTATGCGAAATAAGACGCGGGGTTATACCCTTACCAGAGCTCCGAAAGCGATTATGAAAGCTCCGGCCAGCGCCATGACCACGAAGGCCGTGAAGTTTATGATGACCAGCAGGACCAGCGATATAACCACAAGCGTCAGGCCCATAAGCATAACCCTTAACTGGTGGGGATTCGGCGGCCTCTTATCAGCGGGGTCGGGAACCTCTATCGCCGCCTTCAGCAGCTCAGAAGGTTCATAGCCGGCCGGCTTTTCCTCTGTGTGCTTTCTGTTATCCTCTTTTTCATTTCTCTCTGAGCCGCTTCCAGCCAGGGCGCGTTTAAGCAGGGCCTTTTTTGGTACCTCTATCTCAAGCTTTACCTTCTCCTCCTCGGCCATAAAGACATGGTTCCATGGCCGCCTGAAAGGGACAGTAACCTATCTAACAATTACCAAAAGTCAGGATTGTCTAAGCGCAGGGTATCTCTGATATGCTTTCTTTCTTTACGATATTCACTGTATCTTTCCCAAACGTTTGCCATAACACCTCCTCACTTTCTATAACAGCATATGCCACGGGAATAAATATCTCAGTGAATAAATTCACTGTATAATCAAAGTACAAGTAAAAACACAGAAAGGGGGTAATCTTTTGAAAAGTCCTAAATCTAACTGGCGGGGGACCTCTAGTTAAACTGTGGGGTACAGCTTTGCTAGTACCTAAGTCCTCTTAGCCTAAGTAGGCCAAATACCTTAAGCCGCTCTTAGCCTTGGGAGCGGCTTTTTGATTTATGGAGAACGTGGAATCAATTAATATGCACAGTTGTGCCGCTGGTATCGATTAAAGACTTATCGCCGGTGCCTGCTGACACGGGAGGAAGGGTAAGGGTGGTATCCAAAGGCAGGCCGCCGCCCGATGTAGTACCGCCTCCGCTGGTGGTACCGGTAGTTGTAGTAGCGCTCCCACCGGTTGGTCCGCCGCCGCGGCCACCGATTATCGATGTGGTACCGGAGCCGGGTGAAGCCGCAGAAGTATAAGCTGGGGCGCTGTTGGAGTCTGCGGTGCTTCCGGCCGCCGTTCCCCCGCGTGGAGCGCTAGTCCCGGCCGTGTTGTTTCCTGCGGAGGTATTACTGTCAGAGGCGCCCGCGGATTTATGGCTAAGCGAAGAGACCACAGGAATAACCTGGGGATTAGCAGACGCGCTCGGAGAGTCATGCCGGGCTATAGCGCCAAAACTCAGCAATATAGCCAGCACCGGCAAGCCTACCAATAAACTGCGCTGGACGTTCTCATTATTATCATTAATACCTTGGCTAAGCCTGTAAGCCATGACACCTCCTCGTTTAATGGCCTTAGAGTTAAATCTAGTAGATTCCGGCTTCCACTGCCGTTAATTAACTAACGCCGGTAATGTGAATTAATTTTTGGGATGGGTTAAAGTAGAAATAAGAAGAAAAGCATAACCATGAACAAAAAGGCCGATAAAAGCGGGTTCTCGATAATTGAGGTGCTCATTGTGGTAGCGGTGGCCGCTGCAATCTTAGTAGCCGTATTCTTCAGTATCAGAGCGGCTCAGCGTTCCAGCCGCGATCACGCCCGTAAAGAAGGCGCCCAGCAGCTGGTATCGGCGCTGGAAAACTATAACTCCCAGCATCTTAACGACTACTCCAGCTTTGACTGCGGTCTGGATGCGGATTGCCAGGATATCGGTGACCCCGATAGCGCTACCGGCCATCCAGTGTCCGGTACGCCGGGTGTATCAGCTACCCAGCACAGCGGAATAACCTATGTAATCGGCGCCGGCTGCGGAACGGATGCCGATTCAGGGAAAGCGGTGACGTCTCCCCTAGACAACAGGACCTACGCGGTTCTTTACTGGACAGAGGCCGACCAACTATCGCACTGTATCAGCGCGCAGGGCGAAATGACGTCCAGTTCTTCATCGGCTTCCGGCGGGAGTGGCGGTGGAGGCGGGGGTCCGGGGTGGTCGGCGAAAGGCAGCCAGTACACCCAATGCGTACCAAGTTCGGACAGATGTCTTTCATACTCAGGCGGCGCGGTCTATACGGCCTGGGCACCTACGCAGTTCGGCTTTGACGTGACTGATGTGGACCAGGGTACCGTTACGCTGACAATCTACTATAAGAATAGCGGCCCTCTCCCTTCAACTTATCCTTATTTTAACGTCAATATCTACATAAACGGTGTCAAGACTCTCTCTAATCTGCGTCTGCCAGTCAACACCGACGGCAGCGCGCCCGGCCCATTCGTAAAGAGCTTTACGGTAACCGATAAGCCGACTTCCTTCAACGTGGAATGGACCAATGACTGGTGTTGCGGTACAAGCGACACCGGCGCCCACGAAGATGCTAACTTCGTCCTTATCAAAGCCAATTTGCAGCAATAGACCATCCCTCTGCCGGAGGTTTGACTAAGTCAACGAGCGTCCAATATAATCAATCTGTTCGTAAGGTGTTTTTGCGCCACAGTCTATTCCGGGGTAGCTCAATGGTAGAGCGGGTGGCTGTTAACCACTAGGTTGCTGGTTCGAGTCCAGTCCCCGGAGCCACGTTAAATCCCTAGCAGTTTGAAAGAAGTATGGACCAGGTAGGCGGGCCACACGGCCGCCTTAAGCAGAGCCAGCACGAACCCCCAAAATCCATAGGAGTGCTGTACAAAGTAAACCGCCGCGCCAATCATCGCTATAAAGTAAATCCCGCCGAATCCTCCCTGGGACACCACCTTTACTGAATTCTTATTCCTTGCCACTTACCCTCCTTTACTTAGCCGCCTGGGAATATCCTTTGGCGTTCTTCTTCATCGGACGGCAGCCAGTAGTAGCCGGCCATATCATTCATTCCGCGCCCGGCGGCCGGCATAAGCACCCCCTGGTTGACTTGCGAGCCTCTTGCCTCTGTTTCACGGTCCTTAGGCTCCCGTTCCAGCCGCTGGTTGTCTATGTGCTTCACTATTTTTTCGGCGCAATTAAGATTTACGAACTCAAAATTGTAATTCTTTACCGGCGTGTGAAGTATCACGGTTGCGGAAAGAGTATGTATATCAAACTCAATGCCCGATATTACTTCGTAGCTGACCTCATCAAACAGCTCTACCATCGGCTTCTTATCCAGGTATATAATGCGCTCGTCGGTAGCGGCCATCAGAGCGGAACTGGAATTATGCCTTCCGTAAATCACCGCCTCGATATGCTCGGTGTCGTGAATGACTTTGGGCAGGTACCTGCTTTCGGATTTCAGCAGTCCGTAAACGGTTACGCCGGCGTCCAGCAGCTCCCTCTTTATCCTTCTTGCCTTCAGGGCCGGCTTCTCAGGAACGCGCGGTCTGCCGCTTACGCCCGGCCTGGCCGCCAAAGTGGGGGCCCAGCCAAAAATCCTGGCCCTGGTCACCGGGTTCCTAATGCCCGGGAATTTAGCCAGCGCGGCCCTTATGCCGTCAAAGATTATGGCCGCATCGCTTTGCCATGATCTTAGCTTGGAACTATTTTCCATACGGCCTCCTAGAATGAATGCAGCGGCCAATGCCGCCTTGGCTTAAAGCTTCTGACATGCCGGCCGGCAAAGCGGTCGGTGTATAACCGCCCCGAATTTTGTTTTTGCATCTTCTTTATTTGCCGCCGTACACGCATCTTTAGGAAATAACCGTTATCCAGCAGCTCCTCCTCAAGTTCCGGGGAGATATCATAACCCTTCCGGCTCACCGGCTCGCCTTCATGGGGTTCATATTCAAATGTATTTATATTTACCCTATCGTCCTCGTGCTTGCCGTGCCCGTGCATAACCGCCCTCCTTGCCTGGAGCTCTGCTCTCAGTCAGTTCAGCTCCGCTTTCATAATGGGCTTAGATGCCGGGCGCCTCAGTATACTGCGTCACGATGGCCAA
>CAMLDA010000004.1 GCA_946478715.1 uncultured Candidatus Saccharibacteria bacterium
TCATTTCACGCTCGCCCTGAAGCACGTGGATTTCCACGCTGTTCTGGTTATCGGCGGCGGTAGAAAACACCTCGTTCTTGCTGGTTGGGATGGTGGTGTTGCGCTCAATCAGTTTGGTGGTCACGCCGCCAAGGGTTTCGATACCCAGGCTCAAAGGAGTCACATCCAGCAGCAGGACGTCTTTGACATCGCCTTGCAGTACTCCGCCCTGGATAGCGGCGCCTACGGCTACTACCTCGTCGGGGTTAACGCCCTGCAGCGGATCTTTGCCGAATATCTGCTTTACCTTGTCGATTACGGCCGGCATACGTGTCATGCCGCCTACCAGCACGATTTCGTTTACATCGCTGGCAGACAGTTTGGCGTCTTTGAGCGCCTTTTCGCAGGGTTCGGCGGTCTTGTCTATCAGTTCCTGGACCAGCTCGATAAGCTTGGCCCGGGTGAGCTTGTATTCAAAGTGCTTGGGCCCTTCGGCGTCGGCCGTCAGGAATGGCAGGTTAATGTCCGCTACTTCGGTGGTGGATAGCTCCTTCTTGGCTTTTTCGGCCTCTTCCTTAAGCCGCTGCATGGCGGCCTTGTCTTCTTTTACATCGATGCCGGATTCCTTTTTGAACTGCTCAACGAAGTGGTTGACTATGCGCATGTCAAAATCTTCCCCGCCCAAATGGGTATCGCCGTTGGTGGAAAGGACTTCGAACACGCCGTCGCCAAGCTGCAGGATGGACACGTCAAAGGTGCCGCCGCCAAGGTCGAATACGGCGATTTTTTCTTCTTTGCCCTTGTCCAGGCCATAGGCTAAAGCGGCGGCCGTCGGCTCGTTGATAATCCTTTTTACTTCCAGGCCGGCGATTTTTCCGGCGTCTTTGGTTGCCTGGCGCTGGCTGTCATCAAAATAGGCAGGAACGGTGATTACCGCTTCGGTGACCGGTTCGCCCAGGAACGCCTCGGCATCAGCTTTCAGTTTGCTTAAAATCATACCGCTGACCTCTTCAGGACTGTATTCCTTGCCGGCCATTTCCACTTTGACGCCGCTGCCGGCTTTGACGATCTTATAAGGCATAAGTTCTATGTCGCGCTGGACTTCTTTATCATCGAATTTGCGGCCGATAAGACGCTTTACGCCAAAAATGGTGTTAGTGGGATTGGTGACCCGCTGGCGGTTAGCCACCTGGCCTACCAGGCGCTCGCCGTTCTTGTTTATAGCTACTACGCTGGGCGTAGTGCGGTTGCCTTCGCTATTGGCGATGATTTCCGGTTTGCCGGACTGCATTACTGCCATCGCGCTGTTAGTGGTTCCTAAATCGATTCCGATAATCTTTGCCATTTATTCCTCCTTAACTGTTTGCTTGTCTTTACCACTGCTGTTCTTATCAAGATTCTTAAGAGCATCTATCAATACTCTCATCATGTCATCCTCGGGCGTGTCGAGCCGTGGCTGCTCAAAATGATGGCGCCGCCTGGCACGGGGACCTTTTGTATCGGCTCGGACGCTCTCGATGCTTCGCACCGGAATCCGAGCCTCCCGTTCGGCCAGCCGGAGGATTTGACCTTCATAATCGGCGGGGGAGCCGTTAAATGTCGGGGCCGTTCTCTCCATGTCCGCCATCACTTATTCTCCATCTTTACCTTGACCATGGCGTGGCGGATGACTTCATCACCTAGGGTGTAGCCAGGTTGAAGTTCCTCGCAAACGACTTCAACCGTGCCTTCACCGTCTTCCATGTGTACCGCTTCGTGCAGTCTGGGGTCAAACACCTCGCCGACGGTTTTGATCCGCTTGACCCCAAGCTGGGCGAAACATTGTTCAAACTGCTTAAGCACTCCCTGCACCCCTTTGACATAATCGCTGCCTTTTAATTCTTTAGGTGTGTGCTTGAATGCCCGTTCCAGATTGTCCACCGCCGGCAGCAGTTCCTGGACGACCATGGCTTTATAGAACTCGCCAAGACGCGATTTCTCCATGTCTGTCCGCCGGCGCAGATTGGCGGCATCGGCGCGTTCGCGCTGCAGGGCCTCTGTCAGCTCGGCGATTTTCTGTTCCAGTTCGGCAATCGTCGGTTTTTTAGACATAAAGTGCCTCCTCCAAGGCTTCGCCGGCCCGGCCAACCAGCCCCATCACCTCCCGGTAGCTTTGGCGGGTAGGCCCGAGAACACCGATATAACTGCGGTCGGAAAACGGGCTGCGGAAGCGGCTGATTATAAGTGAGGCCCCGGCGCTGCGGCCAATAGGATTCTCGCTGCCTATATAGACGTTCAAGGGCTTATTGGGCGAGGCCTCGTAAAGCCAAGGCTGCAGATTATCCAAAAGCCTTGCGACTTCCTGGACCTGGCCGGGGTGCATGAACTCCGGCTGGCCGAACAGGTTAGACAGACCGCTTATATAAAACTGGTCGCCTATGGTTGCCAGTCCAAGGTTATGGGTCAGCTCAACCAGAGTATCTACGGCGTTGCGTATGGTCTGGTCGGCGGCTCCGGCCGAGCTTACACGGGCTGCCAAAGCCCTCTGGCCGCGGGTCTTAGCCGGCAGCTCTTTCTCTTCGGTAAGCTGATTAACGTAATAACGATACCCTTTATCCGTGGGAACGCGCCCCGCGGAAGTGTGCGGCTGGTGGATATAGCCAAGCCGCTCGAGCTCGGCCATTTCGGCCCGGATGGTGGCGCTGCTTACGCCAAAGACTTTGGCAAGCAAGGACGAACCGACCGGTGCGGCCACCTCGGCATACTGTTCGATAATCGCGGCTAGAATTTTTTCTTGTCGTGAAGTCATATTTAGCACTCTCGTATGCTAAGTGCTAGTTTAAAACTTCTGGCGGTTAAGTGTCAAGAGTGCTAGCCGAGGTCCGTGAGTTTACGGCGCAGACTAACCAATAATTCTTCAAGCAGAGCCCTGCCTTTTTCCTGGTGGGGGTTAGCGCCGCCGTTTAAGATATCGTCGATGATTCCCGATGAACGCTCCACATCTTCAGAGATAATGTAATGATAATAATCCTGCTTCAGACCGTCCTCAAAGATCCGCTGGGCAGTCATTAGGCGCCGTCTCTGCTCTTCCAGAGCCATAACGCCCCGTTTGTTCAAGCGCGACTGCCACTCATCAAAACTTGGAGGAAGGACCATAATCACAAGGGTGTCAGGCTTAATTTTTACTATCGCATGTATGCCTTTTAAGTCAACGTCGGCGATAGCGATTTTATTATGGCGGTGGGCTTTGGCGAGTTCACGGATGCTCAGCCCCGAAACCTGCTGGCCGTGAATCAATTCCGCTTCCAAAAACTTGCCCACCCGCAGGTCCTTAAGCATTTCCTCTTCGGTCCTAAACCAGTACTCCACGCCATCCTGCTCTAAGATGCCGTCGTTCAAACGAGGCGGGCGCGTGGTATCAGAGATTACATAGTAATAACGGCCGGTTTGGACCTGATGGCGGATTATGGTGTTGCGGCCGCCGGATGAAGGACCCAGCAGCAGAACGAACTTAAGACCGTAAAGTATCCTTTTAGAATCTTCCGATACGCTATACGAACTTAATACGTCTTGGAACTCCTCGTAGTGATGCAGACCGGGCAACATTAATCAATTATAGCCTAGGTAAAGGAGAGTTCCCGGGTAATCGTTTGGGCTTCCTGGCGGGCGCGCGCTTCGCGGTCCTGCTCTACCTCCCCGTTCAGCAGCTTTTTGATCTGGTGCACAGCGTCTTCCAGCTTATCGTTCAGGATAAAGTGGGTCTGGGGGTCGTTAAGTGCGAAGTTGAATGACTGTTTTGATTCTTTCAGCCGCCCCAAAAGCTGGTCCCTTTCAAAGCTGATGCGGCCTAAGCGGTCCATCCACTCCAGGAAAGTCGGAGGAGTAATATAGATTGTCATAGTCTCGCTGAACCCTAGTGTTCTTAGCAGGGGCACTGATTCGGCCAGAACTCCAAGAACCGCCAGGCCAAGCTCTGGGTACAGACTGGCCCGGGTACCATAAAAATCTCCGGTGGGGCCTACGGCTATCTGCACGAATTGGCGGTTTTTGATATCATCAGCCACCTGCTGGTAATCGGTCCTGAAGAAATAATCCAAGCCTTCCACTTCCTCCGGCCTTTTAGGGCGGGTAGTGTCGGTGGGGACATAAGGCATCTCCAGGCGTTTGATAATACTGGTCTTGCCTACGCCCGAAGCGCCAACCACCATCAGTAAATCAACATCGCTAATACGCGCCAGTGTCTGGGCTGGCGCCTGGTAGTCTTTAACCAGTTCCGGCAGAAGTTTTATGAATTCTTCGCGGGTCACTTCAACCAGATTATCATAAAGATTATCAGAGGGGTTAGCCTAATGCGCTCTAAGGTTTAGGCGCTAAAACGCCACCCCCAGCAGCTGTCCTGCCGTACCCCCGAAAGGAGCGGAGGTCTTGCTACTTATGTCCTGCTTATAGACAGTGCTTTGGGCTGATGTGAAATCACCGCTCTTTGCCGACGCCAGCTGGTCGTACACTATCCGGCTGTTATCCAGCCAGCCGCTGCTTAACAGTTCATTAAGCCGGGTGTCACTTATTGTCTGTAAATCAGTAATTTGGGCCGAAGAGATGTCCAGATAGGCAAGGTATATGGGCTGGGGCGCCTGTTTTGAACCGGCGGGCCCCCGCAGGGCTATGGTGCGCATCAGTAGCTTCTGGCCATCCGGCGACCACTCCAGCTTCCCGCCTATGCTGCCGGCGGCAGCCTGAGGCCAGTCCGCTGATGTCTGGCTGCCGCTTTCCGTATTCAAAAGATAAATGACAGCGTGGGCCTTTCCGTCTTTCTCTGCTTTGGCGCCGGAAAAGGCAAGTGCCCCGGCATCCGGCGACAATGATAAATCGAACCCTGCATAGACCGGGACCTGGATCGTCCTTACCACATTCCCGTGAGAGGAATTTACCTGGTATACCGCGCTGGCGGATTTACCCAGGCTATTCTGCCCGCTCACCCGCAAGTAAACTGACGAGCCATCATCGCTCTTGCCCAGCAGATAGCAGTACGCCGAGGGCGCCTGTGCTTTCAGGCCGGTATCGGCTACCTGGAATGTCTTGCCCCGCGAAAGATTCAAAGCCACTATTTTACAGGTTGCAGAGGGCGAGCAAACCGTATAAAGAACCGTGCTGTCATTTATGAACACTATGTTATGTGAGCCGCCCTGATAGTCTGCTGTTCTTAAAGCCTTCTGGGAGTCCGCTGTAATAGACTGGCTGCCGCCAACCATGGCGAAGCTTTCCTGCGGGCCGGGAGAGCCGAATGACACAAGAGCTCCGCCATCTGGAGATAGGGCTTCATATGTTGCATATACTTTCACCGGTGCCGGGGCGCGGGCCAATATATCCCCCGCGTTATCTGCCAAAGACAGGCGGCCTTTCACGGAATCCGTGTATATGAGCCGTACCCCGTGCGCTGCGGAGGACTGGTTTTTATTCTTATGGTCTTTTACAAGAAGGCCCCCGGCTATGGCCGCCGCGACTACGAGCAGGACGATGCCTATGTTTAACCAGCGGCGGCTGCGCAGGCGCGAGGCCTGGTTAAGCGGGTGATAAATAGGGCTGACGACTTTTGGTTTAGTAGGTTTATCTGCCATTTTTAGCCTATAGTTCTTATGCTATTGTAAAGCATTCCGCGGCCGCGCGCACCCGCATTTGCTAATCACGCCTGAGCATGACGGCGAAAGCGTCGGCCGGGATATCCACCTTGCCGAAACGCTTCATCCTCTCTTTGCCCTTCTTTTGCTTGGCTAAGACTTTCTTTTTACGGGACACGTCACCCCCGTACAGGCCGGTAGTCACATCTTTCCTGTAGGCGCTGATGTCCTCGCGGGCTATGAATTTTCCGCCTATAGCCGCCTGTATGGCTACCTTGAACTGCTGCCGGGGAATCACTTCTTTCAGCTTGGCCGCAGCGCCGCGGGCAATCCTTTCAGCCTCTGTCTTATGGACCATCACCGAGAGGGCATCAACTCTGTCGCCGGCCACATAAAAATCCAGCCTGACCAGGTCCTCGGCCCGATAATCAGCCAGTTCGTAATTGAACGAACCGTAACCGCTGGTAAGGCTCTTAAGCTGGTCATAAAAATCCGTCAGAAGGTTGGCGAGAGGGGCTTCAAAGTCTATGACTGCCAGGTTATCCATATAGCCGATGTGTTTCTGCCGGCCCCGCGCGGCTACGACAATCTGCAGTACACCGCCTATATACTGGCTGGGGCAGACGATTTCACCCTTTACCCACGGCTCCCGTATTTCTGCGACCAGGCTCATATCCGGCAGCTCTGAGGCGGACTTTATATCTATCTCTTCGCCGGCGGTGAGTTTCACCTTGTAATCCGTAGAAGGATTGGTGACTATCAGCTCCAGGTCATATTCACGCTCCAGGCGCTCTCTGACGATATCCATATGCAAAAGTCCCAGAAACCCCAATCGGAAGCCAAAGCCCAGGACCGGTGAGTTTTCCGCGGAAAATTGCAAAGCGGAGTCACTTAGGCTAAGCCTTTCTACGGCGTCCTTCAAGGCCTGGTAGTTCTCATTGCTTTCCGGGAAGAAACCGGCGTAGACGAAAGGCTGGACATTCTTATAACCGGCCAGGGCTGCGGCCTGGGCATCTGCGGTCGTGATAGTGTCTCCAACCCTGCCGGAACGGGTGGTCTTAAGGTTGGTCACTATATAGCCGATTTCACCGGCTTTAAGGTTGGCGGCCGGTCGCATAGCCGGGGACAATGAACCGACCTCAAGCGCTATCCCCTCGGATTTAGTACCTAGCATCTTAATTTGCGAATTCTTCGCAATTTCACCATCAAATTGCCGGACATACAAAATGACACCTCTATAATCGTCGTAATAAGAGTCGAATATAAGCGCCCGCGCGGCCGTGTGCGCTCCCCCCGAAGGCGGAGGAACGTCCGCTACTATTCTTTCCAGAAGGCTTTCTACCCCTTGGCCCGTTTTAGCGCTGACCATCAGGATCTCATCTTTGCGGCAGCCTAAGAGATTAATGACTTCGGCGCTCACTCTTTCCACGTCTGCCGCCGGCAGGTCAATCTTGTTCAGGACCGGAATAATCTTAAGGTCGGCCGCCAGCGCCAGGTAAACGTTCGCCAGCGTCTGCGCCTGGATGCCCTGGCTGGCATCCACTACCAAAATCGCCCCTTCAACGGCCGCCAAGCTGCGGCTGACTTCGTAAGAAAAATCGACATGCCCCGGTGTATCTATAAGATTAAGTTCGTAATCCTTGTATTTCATCCGTACCGGCGCCAGCTTGATAGTAATGCCGCGCTCACGTTCCAAATCCATCTTGTCCAGCAGCTGCTCTTTCATCTCGCGCTTCTGGACAGTGCCCGTAAGCTCCAGCAGTCTATCCGCCAGCGTGGACTTGCCATGGTCGATATGGGCGATTATGCAAAAGTTCCTAATGTGGTCCTGATTCATCAGGTCTCAATTATAACAGAGGTAGCTATTCAATCCGGACAGGTTTTAGCGCAAGTTTCTTCAATTTATCAACCACTGGGCGCACCTCTTCAAGGCCGAATATCGCCGATAGCCAGATATGGAGCACGAAAGTCGGGATAATAATTGCCATCAGTTTGGATGCCAGTTTAAAGAATCCTCTGTCGGCGCTGGCCAGCGGGATGATAGAAACCATGATGTAAGCAACCAGGATCGTAAAGCCGGTCACCGAAAGTATCCGGCTGACCCCGCCCCAGAATTCGCTGTCAAACAGTTTAGGGTCGCGCCAGAGCATGATCGCCAGCAGGATGATAACCTCGGCGGCGGCTACCAGCGACTGGGCCATAGCCAAGCCTGATACGTCGCCCGTAACCTTCACCAACGTGAACGCCAGGTAAATATTAAGGGCTATGGCGAACAGCGACACGAACAGCGGCGTACGGGTGTCCTTTTGCGAATAAAACCACCGGCTGATAAGTGAATAAATCGTACGGAAAAAGATAGCGCCCGTCAGAAACCCTAAAGCCTCGGCTATCTGGGACTGCGGGTTCTTGAATATCAGGCGGGCCAGGTAGCCGCGGGTAAAGAAAGTAACGACAATCACAGGTATAACAATCCAGATAATAGCTCTTAGGACCATCAGGAAGTCGCGCCGGAACAGGTCGGGGCGCCCCTGGGCCAGCCGGTTATTAAGCCTTGGGAAAGCCGCCGTGGAAATGGCCGTCCCCACCAGCAGGATGGGCGCCAGGTGAAGCGTATACGCGTTTTCATATATGGTGATGGAGCCCGGAGTCAGCGTGCTGGCCCGGTTGGTCTCCACGATAGAGTTGATAGAGTCAAGGCCTTGGTCAATCGACCGTGGCGGCAGGTTGCGCAGAACTCCCCTGAAGTCCTGATTCTTGAAATTTATGCCGTGCACGTACCGGAACCTCAGCCCAACCAGGCCCAGGGATACTATCAGCAGCTGTATGATAGCCCCCGCCAGCGCTCCGATACCCAGACCAACCAGGCCGATATTATTTTTGAATATATAGACGCTGGCTATGATACAGCCGTTATAAACTATCGGCGCCAGCGCGTAAAAGAAAAATCGCCCGAAAGTTTGCTGCAGGCTGGTCAGAACTCCGGAAATGGTAAATAACAAGGGGTTGAAAGCTACCAGCCGCATTATTATGACCGCGTCGTGCATCTCACTGGCGCTAAGATTATGGCCAACCACTACTCTCAGCAGGGGTTCGGTAAACACCATCAGGACTATGCCCACGACCAGCATCAGCAGCCCAAGGAAATTAAGCAGCCCGGATGTCAGTTTCCATATGGACTGGCGGTCTCCTTGATGCAGCCTGTCCGCCAGAAACGGCATGAACGCGACCCCCAAGGCCCCGGCCGCTATGGTGTAGAAGAAAAAGTCGGGAATCTTGAACGCGGCAAAATAGGCATCCGTGGTTATATGGCCGGCGGTATTGAAATTTCCGTTTACCACCTGCGTCCGCATAAAACCCAGCAGCTGTCCAAGTAATGACGCGCCCACTAACAGTGATGCGGCGCTGACTAAGGATACTCTCTGGTTGGCGCGGCTAAGCCATCTTTGCATGCTGGATTTAGTATAAAGCTTAAGAAGTAGAGGTTAAAGCTTAAAAATACTTAACAAGTTAAGTATTTTTTGCCAAGAGGGATATTACTCCCAGCGGAAGACGCGGAAAGCGATTAGATAAATAATCACCGTCCAAAGAAGCATCAGGCCGATTTGGCTTCCGATCTGGGTAAGCGTTTTGCCTTCGGTGGCTATGAACCGGATAGCGTCAATCACCGGGGTCAAAGGCAGAAAGGCGGTTATGTGCTGCAGCCACTCCGGCATCAAAAACCGGGGGAAGAATGTACCTGACAGGAACATCATCGGAAAAGTGACGATGTTAGCCAAAGGCGCGGCTTGGTTCTCATTCCTGGCCCAGCCGCCGATGGCCAGCCCTATGCCGAATATTTCGAAGATACCCAGAACCACGATAACTGCCAAGTATATGAAGTTGCCGGCCATATGGAAATGGAAGACGCTGAAGGCCACGGCAAACATAACCGCAATCGAGAACAGGCCGATTACGGCATTAGAAAGCGCGCTAGCCGTGAAAAATTCCCAAGGCTTAAGCGGCGTGATATGCAGGCGGCGCAAAATCCCTTGCTTTTTCATCTGGGGAAAATAATTCGTGGGGCCAAAGATGCCCAGGCCCAGAATCGAGAAGCCAAGTAATCCCGAAAAGGTGTAATCGAACCGGGACAGGCCCTTGGTGTTGGTCGGCTGGGTGCGTACCGTGAACGGCGTCTGAACCTTTACGATATGCGCGTTAAAATGCTCCGCCAGGCCATCCAAAACCGTTTTGATAGTCTGTGCTGCCTGCTCACTGTTCTGGTCATAGTAAATAACAGCTTGGCCGCTAGGTACGCTCGACCCGGTCTCCTTGACGCCGAAATCAGACGGTATAACTATAGTCGCATCTATCTCGCTGCGACTCATCTTGTCTTTGGCGTTATCTAAAGATGCAATCGATTTATTGACTTTAAAAACCTTGCTTCTTTCGATATTCCCCGCAAAGAAACTGGCATATCCGGTTTTGGAATTGTTAATCAGCGCGATATTAAATGACGAGCTGGAGTTCTTGCCAAAAATACCGCCGAATACAAAAAGGAAGATTAGCGGGAAGATTACCGTGAAGAACATAGCGACTCGGTCGCGAAAATAGCGCCTTACGCTGACTTTGGCGAAGGTCAGGATAGCCAGTATTGATTTATTCATGGAGCCCCTTCCCCGTTAAATCGATGAACACATCCTCCAGGTTGGCCTGCTCGACTTTGCGCTCCTTCTTGAAGCCCTTTTTAAGCAGCTGCGCGACAAGTTTGGCCGGGGTATCAAGTTTGATTATTTTTCCGCTGTCCATGATCGCCACGCGGTCGCAGAGCATTTCGGCTTCCTCCATATAGTGCGTAGTCAATATGATAGTGGTGCCTTTGGCCTTGATCTTATTGACCAGGTTCCATAAGTTGCGCCGGGCTTGCGGGTCCAGACCGGTCGTCGGCTCATCCATGAAGAAGACGGAAGGCTGATGCACCAATGCGGCCGCGATAGAAAAGCGCTGTTTTTGGCCGCCGGATAAATCCTCAATATAGCTGCCAGCCTTATCTTCCAGCCCTACTTCTTTGAGCAACTCGAGCGCCTTGACCTTTTCGCCGTAGGCCGCGGCCTGCTGCTCTAACAGTTCGGTCAATTTGACCTTGTCCATAAAGGCCGTGGACTGCAGCTGCACCCCTATCATGTACCGGATTTTCTGCGGATCTTTTGAAACATCAATCCCGTTCATCGTTACACGGCCGCCATCAATCGGCCGCAAGGTCTCAATCATCTCCAGGGTCGTAGTCTTGCCTGCGCCGTTAGGGCCAAGGATACCGAATATCTCGCCGCGCTTTACTTCAAAGCTGATACCCTTCACCGCTTCCTTTTCGCCGTAGCTTTTGCGCAACTCCTCAACCCTTACTATCGTTTCAGACATAATCAGTAAGATTATACATAACTAAAGCACCCGCCTTGAAGGCGGGTGCTGGTTTTTGATTTTCGTAACGGAACTATTTGCGCTTTAAGGTCAGGAAGCCGTTGCGCGGGTTTTCGTTGACGGTGCGGTCATCCGGCAGATCGACGCCGGTGTCAGGCCTTTCATCCTTGGAAAAGAAGTAGATTGTCTGACTCTTTCCTCCGCGAAGCGTAACCTTCTTGGCATTTAAGTAATATGTAACACCCTTACTGTTAGTGTGCTTGTAGGCCATTTACTTTTCCCTCTCTCCGTTAATTAGTAATGGTACCCCTAAAATACTCTGTAGAGTTTTCAGTTGTCAACCCCTGAAATACCCCTTGTGAATCTCTCCGCTTATTAAGGCTTGCTTCCCAAAACGCTTATGCGTTAGTATATGGGGGTATAAAAATAACAAAAGGTGGTTCACACTATGGAATTTATGTCTCGTGGAGATAATAGGAATACTGCGGTACATCACCCCGCGCAAAGACAGGGAAAATTTGACTGGAACGGCCGCGCCGTACGCATTGAGTGGTTCGTTTTCACGTCTTTAGTAGCCCTGGTCCTGCTAATCGCGATCGGCTGGCTGATGTTCATCAATGGCTCAACAAACGGCGAATCAAAGGAATTGAAGTCTGACAAATACCAGGCGGTGTTTCTGAATGGCGGCGCTACCAGCGGAGCCGTAGCCTATACGACCTACTTCGGCCACATCTCCAAAATGACCAGCGGCTATGTAGTGCTTAGGGACGTCTACTACCTGACCACCAGCTCTACGGGCACAGACCAGACACAGGCCAATCCTCAGCTGACTAAGCTGGGTTGTCAGCAGCTGCACTCCCCGTATGACGAGATGGTCATCAACCGCAGCCAGGTCGCTTTCTGGGAAAACCTGCAGGACACCGGTAAGGTGGTACAGGCCATCAAGACCTTCAAGCAGCAGAACCCGGAGGACTTCGCCGCGTTCGTGGGCACCCAGTTCCCGTTCGGGCCGCTCGGCCGCCTGACCGAGGTCGCCGACGGCGTGGCGTTCCTGCTGTCCGACCGGGCCTCCTGGGTCTCCGGCGCCAACG
>CAMLDA010000005.1 GCA_946478715.1 uncultured Candidatus Saccharibacteria bacterium
TAAAAGGGGACGTGGCGTCTTCTAATACCGGCGAAGACAACCTGGGGACCGTGAGCAACTGTGAATCAGGAACATGTAACGTGTCAGAAGTGGTCAATTACACCCCTGACGTGATGATGGGCGGCAACTTCTTTAGTGGCGGAAGCTCCAGCAGCACCAGCGGGCTGCCTGTGGATAGTGTCATATCTTTACCCCCGGTATTTTAGAAAAATCAGAAACAGCGGTCATAAAGTTTTAACAATAAGCATAAGCTTGTTATAATCGGAATTAATTATGCGTGCATTAAGTGGGCAAACTGACTTCTTTGGACTGGATCTAGGCGTAACGGGAGTCAGGGCAGTAGAAATAAAAGGCGGAACAACAAAAAACCTGGTGCATTACGGCCATGCGGCTATTGAGGGCGTGGCGGGTTTAAGCGATGCCCAGATGGACCGCAGCAAGGTGGCCACCGTGGTCAGCCAGCTGCTTAAGACTACCGGTATCCAGACCAGGAACGTGGCGGTGAACCTGCCGTCGAACAGGGTATTCACAGCAGTGGTGGATATGGACAAGATGCCCGCCGAAGAGCTGGCTAAGACGATCCGTTTCCAGGCGGATTCATTCATACCCACGCCGCTGGCCGAATCCAAGATAGACTGGGCGCCGCTGGGCGATTCGCCTAAAGACCCTAAGAAAATCGAGGTACTACTTTCCAGTGCGCCGAATAATTACATAGAGAGCCGGCTTGAGATGCTGGAGTCCCTTGGACTGAACGTCATAGCTTTTGAACCCGACAACATGGCGCTGGCCCGGTCGCTGATAGCCGCGGATGCTACCCAGCCGCAGATGATAATCGATATCGGCAGCGCGGCAACGGACCTGATTGTCACCTTTGGGCAGGTGCCGCACCTATCACGCTCTATACCCGTGGGATACCAGGCACTGATACAGTCGGCCGCCCAGTACCTTGGCATCGACCAGACGCAGGCCTATCAATTCGTCTTTAAATTCGGTCTTGGCAAGGACAAGCTGGAAGGCAAGGTCTACAGCGCTATCATCGGCACCATCGATAACCTGGTAGCCGAAATCGAAAAGTCCATAAACTTCTTTGAAGAGCGCTATCCGGCGTCAAAGATTGAACGGGTCATAGTCACCGGCGGAGCAAGCTCGCTCCCGGAATTCCCGCTGTTCCTGGCTAATAAGTTCAACCTGAACGTTGAAATAGGCAACCCGTGGAGGAATGTCAACTACCCGGCCCGGCTGCAGAATGAGCTGGCAGCGCTGTCCAACCACTTCGCGGTGGCCGTCGGCCTGGCGGAGAGGGACGCATGAGCAAAGTGCAGTTCAACCTGCTGCCGGACAGCAAGCTGCAGCTCGACAAAGCCGAACGCACGCAGCACCTGGTCTACACCATAGCCGCAATAGCTACCGTCTTTAGCGTGGTGCTTCTGCTGCTGATGCTGTTAGTCGTGGATGTCATGCAAAAGAAGATGATGGATAGCGCCGGCACCAAGGTGGACGCCGCCAGCAAGCAGCTAAGGGATTTGAATATAGACAAGGTGGTGACGGTCCAGAACCAGCTGCAGGCATTAACCGGCCTGCACCAGAACAAGCACATCACATCGCGTATCTTTGATTACCTGCCAAAAGTCACACCGCCCGGAGTGAGCATCAATAAGCTTGACCTTGATCTGGCCAAAAACACGCTGAACATATCGGGGACCGCCGGTTCCCAGAAGGATGTTAATACCTTTGTGGATTCGCTGAAGCAGGCGACGTTCAAAGTTGGCGGCAGCGCGGCGGCTCCAGCCTTTCAGAACGTGGTGGAAAGCGGGTTCAGCATCAGCGGCAAGAGCGTCGGTTACTCAATCGACATGGGATTCGATCCGCAGCTGTTTTCTAACAACCTTAAGGATTCCCAAGGGAATATCGTTGCCCCTGTGATGTCATTAAGCGGCGGTTCTGCGCAGTCGGGTAATGTGTTCAGCGGTACTGGAGGCGGAAACTGATGAAAAAGCCTAACGTGAATGTCAGCACCAAATCGCTTCAGATAGATAAGGCGCAGCAAAAGATGCTGGGAATCGTGATGGCGGCCACCGTAGTCACCATTTTCTGCCTGACGGGCTCTAAAGTCCTGGTGGGCAAGGCCATGTACCAGCAGCGGGTAATTAGCGCGCGCAACTCCTCGGCTACGCAGCTGTCCAATGATGTGGCGGACGCCAAAACGCTTACCACGCAGTATAAGGACGTGTTCATAGGGTCTGATTCGGTCAATATCATCGGCGGCAATGCCAACATCACATCTTCGTCATCGCAGGATGGAGATAACGGCAAGATAGTACTTGATGCGCTGCCGACTACCTATGATTTTCCGGCGCTGCTTACCAGTCTGTCTAACATGCTTGGCAGCGACGGGGTAGGGGTCCAGTCTATCGGCGGCACCGACCAGTCCACCACTATCACCAGCGATCCCACTTATAATCCTCAGACCCAGAAAATCGACCTGACTATCAGCGCTACCAGCACCTATAACGGCGCCAACAGGCTGCTGAAAGACCTGGAGCGGTCCATAAGGCCATTTGACGTCACCCACGTGTCGCTTAGCGGCGACCAGGGCAATATGGTGATTAATCTTGACCTGACCACCTACTACCAGCCGGCCAAGACACTCATAATCCCCAGCAAGGAGATAAAATGAAGCGCAACGACATAGCACTGTTGATCGGCGTGGCTTTCTTTACCGCCATCTTCGCCTTTGTGGTGACCAGCCTTATATTCAAAGTCCCGTCCCGCAGCACCAAGGTGCCGGTGGCGGGCCAGATTACCACAACGTTCCCCGATATCCGGCATGACCAACAGTACAACACCATATTCAACGATAACGCGCTGGACCCGGCGGTACCTTTGCAGGTGGGCAGCCAGAACGACCAGCCGTTCAGCGGTTCGTCGCAATAAAAACAGAAAGGCAATAAACCCAAAATGAGCGTCCTATCGGCAGCAGCTCAGACAAAGACAGAGGATATCCTGGTCCAGCAGGGTCTTTTGGATAAGGATGAGATGAAGCTGCTCAAGGAGCAGGCCAAGTCCAAGAACAAGCCTTTCTTCAGGATGCTTCTGGAAGAGGGCCGCATTACCGATGAACAGCTTACCAGGGCCCAGGCCGAAGCCAACGGCATGCCTTATGTGAACCTTAGCGAGGCCCGTATCAACGCGCAGGTGCTTGAGCTTCTGGATAAAGACGTGGCTGAACACTATATGGCGGTGCCGCTGGGGACCGAGGACGACAAGCTGGTCGTAGCCATGCTGGACGCCAATAATGTGCAGGCCGTCGACTTTCTGAGCGAAAAAATCGGCAAGTCACTTCACGTGTACGCCGCCAGCGAGTCCGGCATCCGGCATGTGCTGGAACAGTATGACCAGACCCGCGGCATCAACGAGATATTGAACAAGCCTGCCGAGGCTGCCGCAGAAGGGCAGAAGGACTCCGACATACAGGTGCTGGGAAGCTCCGACCAGAAGGTGCAGACCATCGTCCAGGATTCGCCTATCAGCAAGGCTCTAAGCGCCATCATGAATTACGCCGCCCGCACCAAAGCCAGCGACATCCACATTGAACCGCTGCAAAAAGTACTCAAGATACGCATCCGCGTAGACGGCGTGCTGCGCGAGATAATGCAGCTGCCTAAAAGTTCGGAAGCCCCGCTTATCAGCCGTATCAAAATCCTGTCTAATCTTAAGATTGACGAACACCGCACGCCGCAGGATGGACAGTTCACCATCCAGCTGGAAAACAGCCCGATTGATATTCGCGTGGCTGTCAGCCCGGTAATCTGGGGAGAGCAGGTTGTCATGCGTCTGCTGGATAAGTCCGGCACCAGCCTGAGACTGGAAGACATGGGCTACGCCGGCCGCTCACTTAGGATTATCCGCGAGAGCCTGAAGCTGCCGCACGGTATGATCCTTACATCCGGCCCAACCGGTTCAGGTAAGTCGACGTCCATGTATGCGATGCTGAACGAAATCAGGAGCGATTCCATCAATATCGTCACCCTGGAAGACCCGGTTGAATACAAGATGGAGGGAGTTAATCAGATACAGGTTAATCCGGACGTAGGCCTTACGTTCGCTACGGGCCTGCGCTCCATACTGCGCCAGGACCCAGATGTGGTGATGGTGGGAGAGATCCGCGACAAAGAGACGGCCAGCCTGGCTGTCCAGGCCGCCCTGACCGGCCACCTGGTGTTCGCTACCCTGCACACCAACAGTGCCGCCGGCATCCTGCCGCGCCTGCTGGACATGGGCATCGAGCCGTTCCTGATTGCCAGCACGGTGCACACGGTTATCGGCCAGCGGCTGGTGCGCCGGATCGTAGAAGGCGGCCCAGGCTATAAATCCAAGGCGGCCGAAACCGAAGATATACATAAGGTGCTGGGTAATCTGCTGCCCAAGAAGAAGGAAGACGTAGAAAAGGTGGCAAAAGACCTGGGGTACATCACCTTGCCTCTTGCCGACCAAAACGCTTATACTTTGTTCCAGGGGAAGGAAACCGCCGACAATCCTTCCGGCTACAAAGGCAGGCTTGGACTGTATGAAGTGTTCCAGATAAGCGAAACTATCCAGGACCTTATCCTGAAGCATGCCCCAAGCTCGGCCATCCAAAAGGCCGCCCAGGACCAGGGTATGGTCACCATGAAGCAGGACGGCTACCTAAAAGCGCTGGCCGGCATAACAACGCTTACTGAAGTAAACAGGGTAGCGTCAGGCGACAGCTAAGGAGTATTAGAGAAGTGCAGCCACCAAAAATAGAAATCCTGCTGGAAGAAGTCATCAAGCGCAAAGCGTCAGACCTTCATTTAGAAGTCGGCTTGCCGCCCGTCCTTCGGGTTGACGGCGCCTTGGCCCCGCTGCCTAACCAGACACCCTTGGACGAAAAAGGCGTGGAGACACTGGTCTTCAGCCTGCTGGACGAAGACCAGAAGCAGATACTGCTGCGCGACAAGGAATTCGATTTTTCTTTCGCTTTCGGCGACCTAGGACGCTTTAGGGTTAACGCGTTCCACGAAAGGGGCAATCTGGCCGCGGCCATGCGGCTGATTCCGAACCAGATCAAGACCGTCCAGGAGCTGGGGCTGCCTCCCATATTGAATAATTTCGCCAATTTTCCCCGCGGGCTCGTGCTGGTAACCGGTCCTACGGGCTCTGGTAAATCATCAACCCTGGCCGCGCTCGTAGACAAGATAAACAGCGAACGAGCCTCGCATATCATCACCATAGAAGACCCGATTGAGTTCACCCATAAATCCAAGAAATCAGTGATAGTCCAGAGGGAAGTGCATTATGACACTTTCAGCTTTTCCACGGCACTGCGTTCGGCGCTGCGCCAGGATCCCAACGTGGTCCTTATCGGCGAGATGCGCGACCTGGAAACTATCGGCGCGGCCATCACTATCGCCGAAACCGGCCACCTGGTATTCGCCACGCTGCACACCAACAGCGCCAGCCAGAGTATCGACCGTATGGTGGATGTATTCCCGCCGCACCAGCAGCCCCAGGTGCGCTCACAGCTAGGCAACATCCTTATGGCTATCTGCTCGCAGCGCCTGGTGCCCGCTTTAGGCGGAGGCCGGGTTCCGGCGGCCGAGATACTGATTGCCACGCCCGCTGTTCGCAACATCATCCGCGAAGGCAAGAACTACCAGTTGGAAGCCGTTATCCAGACCGGTGCGGAGCATGGCATGCAAAGCATGGACCACACATTGGTCAACCTGGTCCACGGCGGCATAATCAGCTACGATGAGGCCCGGAATTACGCCGTTGACGTAGAAGAATTAGATAGGCTGATGCGGAGCTAGATATGCTGACTTATACTTATACCGCGCTTAACCCGATTGACGGCAAGAAGATACAGGCCGAAATCGAAGCCGAAAACGAGAAGTCGGCTGCTAAACTGCTGATAGACCGCGGCCTGTCGCCGCTGGATATCACCGTCAAGCATGAAAAAGCGGGCAGGGGCGTACGCAAAAGGGTCCCAGCCAAAGAAAAAGTGCTGTTTTCGCGCCAGCTCTCCACACTTATAAACTCCGGCCTGCCGCTTATCCAGAGCCTTAATATAGTCCGCGGGCAGACTAAGCATCCGGGGCTTAAAAGCGTCATAGAAAAGGTGATTGCCGATATTGAGGCCGGTTCATCTTTGGCGGCCGCGCTGCAGAAGTATCCGGATACCTTTAATAATGTCTATGTCAGTCTTGTAGCCGCAGGCGAAGCTTCCGGTTCGCTGGACAAATCACTGGACCGTCTGGCCACCCAGCAAGAAAAAGACGCGGAGGTTATTTCTAAGGTCCGCGGCGCCATGATATACCCGGCCATCGTCATAGTCGTACTGTTCGCCATCATGATATTCATGACTACTACGGTTTTGCCGCAGGTAGCCGATATGTATAAATCGATTCCGGGAGCCCACTTGCCGTTCATAACGACTTCGCTGATTGGGTTTTCGCACTTTATCACCCATCTTTGGTGGGTGGCGCTGATGCTGCTTATAGCCATCATCTACGGCCTTAGAAGGTATCTGCGGACTCCAAAAGGGCGGTTTCAGCTGGATGGCCTCAAGATGAGGATGTGGCCGTTCGGGCCTCTGTTCATGAAGCTTTACATGGCCCGTTTCGCCCGTACGGCGTCCACGCTGATAGGCTCCGGGGTGCCAATGATCAAGATGCTGCAAACCACGGCTGATGCCGTCGGTAATACTCAGATCACAGCCTCCATCATGAGGTCGGTAGAGCAGGTAAAAGGCGGGAAGAGTTTATCAGCCAGTATCAACGACGACCCGAACTTCTTGGAGCTGGTGCCGGATATGATAAGCATCGGTGAACAATCCGGCTCCCTTGAGACTATGCTGGGCCGGGTAGCGGACTATTACGAAAAAGAAGTCGATACCCAGATTAAATCCATAAACACCATAATAGAGCCTGTCATGATGGTCGTGGTCGGTGTAATAGCGCTTATAATAGTGGCCGCCGTGCTGCTGCCGATATACGGCCTGGCAGGCAAGAATCTTGCCGGATAAGCGGGCAATAGAAAAGCCTTGCTTTTTAAGCGAACTATTAGTAGGATTACAAGCATAAGCGCGATAAGCGATAAATAAGAAAATGCAAAGGGGGCATTTGCAAAATGTCAAAACTAAATAGAAAACAACAAGGCTTCACCATTATCGAAGTCATGATAGTGCTGGCTATCGCCGCCGTCATATTGCTGGCGGTCTTCCTGGCGGTGCCGCAGCTGCAGCGCAATTCGCGCAACCAGCAGCGCAAGACTGATGTCGCCAATATCCTGGCCGGCGTCAACGAATACGCTTCTAACCAGAACGGCACACTGCCTACGCAGGTCTGTGTCAGCGGTAACGTTGTCAGTATCGGCGGGGGCGCGGCTTGCGGGTCCATCACCAGCAAGGTTGATGTGAATGTCAGCGGCCAGTTCACTACCTATAGCATAGCCGCTTACGCAGCCGGTCAGACCACAGCCGCCAACACGGTTAAGATTTACACCGCCGCTACCTGCAACGGCAACGCGCTGGCTTCCGGATCCGGCCGCTCAGTCGCCGCTTTCTACCAGATAGAACCGGCTACCGACCAGTGCCAGGCTTCCTAGGCTAGATAAAGTAGCTTAAAGTCTCATGAACAAGCCCCCGGAAAGGGGCTTGTTTTATTTCGTGCTAACATAAGCGGGAATGATATACGCCGTCCTGATTATACTGGGCCTGTGCTTTGGCAGTTTTGTAAACGCCCTGGTATGGCGTGTCAGGCATAACGAAACCAGTAAGAAAAAGATATCCATTATAAACGACCGGTCTATGTGCCCGCGCTGCAAGCATACCCTGGGGGCGGCAGACCTGGTGCCTCTGCTAAGCTGGCTTTTTCTGAAGGGCAAGTGCCGCTACTGCGGCAAGCCTATATCGCCGCAGTACCCGCTGGTGGAGCTTTCTATGACCTTAGTGTTCGTATTGTCGTATGTTTATTGGCCGGCAGCACTAACAGGGGGGCAGACAGCCCTTTTTGCCGCCTGGCTGGCGGCCAGCGTGGGGCTTATGGCGCTTTTGGTCTATGACCTAAAGTGGATGCTGCTTCCCAACAGGATTATCTACCCGACACTGATGGCAGCGGGCGCTGGGAATATATTCTATTTGGCCGGTTTCGCGCCGGATAAGGTCCATTTTTTGCTGTACTGGATCCTGAGCGTCGTTATAGCTTCCGGAGTATTCTGGGCGCTTTACAGCGTGTCTGATGGAAAATGGATAGGTTTTGGCGATGTGCGGCTGGGGCTTATAACCGGCACTCTGCTACAGACTCCGGGGAAGAGCATCCTGATGATATTCTTAGCGTCCCTGGCTGGCGCAGCGGTATCGCTGCCTTTGATTGCCGCCGGTAAAAGCCGATTGTCCTCAAAGATACCATACGGACCATTCCTGATAGGGGCCACTTTCATCTGTCTTTTATTCGGACAGGAAATCCTGGACTGGTATAAGCATCTGGCCGGTTATTAATCCCTCCCCGCGCTATGCGCAGCCTCACTAATTACCTCTATACGCTTATGCTATAATCGGAGAATGAAGCGCCCCCGGTACGGGTTTACCGTCGTTGAGGTTATGATTGTCCTTGCCATAAGCTCGATGATGCTGATATCGGCTGCCGGCGTGTTCAGAGGGCGCAGAGCGGATACCGAATTTTCCCAGTCCGTCTATGACCTGCAGTCAGAAATCCAAAGCATCGCCAGCATAGTCAGCTCCAAAGCCGTCCCGGGGCTGCAGCAGTATACCTGTGCCCCCGGCGACATCGGCGGCACTAAGCGTCCGGTACTGACCAGCGGCAGTGCGACGGGGCAGGACTGTATATACCTGGGCCAGGCCATCCAGGTAAAGCCCGACAGCACCACCCTTTATTCCTATCCTATTTTCGGCCTGCGGACAGTTTATGTAGGCCTGACCGACACGGGTGATTACCCGACCACTCCTTCCCAGGCGAATCCGGAGCCGGCGGTAGACTCAGGGGCGCCCTCTAATCCCAACAGCCTGCTGCTTATAACTAACTACACGCTGCTCAATGGCGCGAAGGTCTCATCGGCCAAGTACACCGGCACGGAGAACGATATCCTGACACTTTATTCCAGCCTGAGGGATACCAACACTTCGGGCAATGAGATATCGGTTTCGGCGATGTCTTACAGCGGCGCCGCCACAGACCCTAAGGCTCAGATGAAAGATTGTATAGAAGGCAACGGCTGCCCGGCGCAGGGCAATAGCATAACGGACAGCGCCTGGAAGCTTTGCATTACAGACGGCAGCCGGCTTGGCCAGATAAATGTCCGCGGTACGCCTACGGGCATAAGCACTACTATCACCATGGGCAGCTGCCCGTAAATATAATTGGTATGAAAAAGTTTTCGGCTTTAAAACCCCGTTTAAGCCGGCTTCCCACCGGAGACACTATCGTTGAGGTCATGATCAGCATGACCGTGCTGGCAGTAGTGGTGGCCGCCGCCTACGCTATCTCCACCCGCTCCTTCCAGTCCGGCCTGAACACCCAGTACCGCGACCAAGCGGTCAACTACGCCCAGCAGCAGCTGGAGCTCATCAAGGAAGCCGACAACAACAGCCCCTCCACTATCAGCACCTACACCGCCAGCCCGGGTACTTCCTTCTGCATAGACCCGGTGACCAAAGCCAGGAAAACCGACTGCCAGCAGAACTCGCTTTACAACGTCAGCGTCACCTACGACAACACCGCCAAATCATTCAAGGTGACCACCAGCTGGACCTCTTCGGATAACCACTCCCAGCAGACCACGCTTTATTACCGGCCCAACAACAGCTTCAACGGCAGCACCGTGGCTTGTACGGCTGTAAGCGAGTCATGCGCCTCCACGCTTACCAACCCGCCCAGTCTCCAGGTATCGGCTGATAAGACTTCTATTAGTCCGGGGGTGGCAGATAACATCGCCTGGAGCGCCATCAACACTAAAACCGGCAGCTGCACCGCCACCGGGCCGGCCGGTTTCGTGGCGGCCGTCGATTCCAGCGCCAGCCCGGGTTCTTACTCATTCAGTACCACGGCCCCTGGCGACTACACCTTCAAGATAGCCTGTACGGATAATGCCGGCAACCCATTAAGCGGCTCCGTGACCGTGAAAGTCAGTATCAGGGTGGTGACTGGCGCCGCGGACGCCATAACTTCTAACAGCGCCGCCGTGCACGGCACGGTTAATCCCAGCGGCGCCGCCACCGCTTACTACTTTAAATACGGCACCAATCCCTCTCCGGGTATTTCTACCGGCTCCTCGCCGGAAGGGTCGGGATACGCTGACGTGCCCGCCTCTTCTTCCCTTAGCGGTTTAAGCCCGTCCACAACTTATTACTTCCAGCTCTGCGCTTCCAGCTCCTACGGCACGGCCTGTGGTGATATCCATAACTTCACGACGCTTGCGGCCCCGGTATCGATTACCGGCTATTCCGTATGGCCGGAAGGGAACATTTTTACTAACAGAGGCGTATACAGAGCGATTTACTGGTCCACGTCCGGTACGCGCTCTTCGAATGCCTGCTACCTGAACAACTACGGCTGGGTTGGGGCTTCCGGCGGCGTAGGAATAACGGTTTACCCGGGCTATTCTTACGGGATAACCTGCTACAACTCAGCCAACCAGCCGGTATCCCGCGACTTCTACTTCAATTATTACGCCTCTTACGCCACCCTATACCAGCACGCCTCTTTCGATGGTAATTTCCCGGGGTGGACCTGGGGCGCATATGGGGCGGGGGACTACGGGGTACCAGGGGATACCTCGTCCTTGGATGTCTACGGACGGGCAGCCCTGCACGATAATGCCGGCCATTGCTACACATTCCAGAGCGTTAATTCCTGGACAAGGTACGGCTTTGTGGAATGGTATGGGCTGCAGAATGACAACTTCGGCTGGATATCAATAGGTAAGGATTGCAGCGGGTATTGATTATGGATGATAAAGCCGCAAGTACGCAGCCCCCGCCTAAGCATCCACCTAAAGCCCGCGCCGGATGGGCCGGTAAGGTGTTCGCTATCCTGATTATAGCCTTGATGCTGCTTGCCCTGGCCGCCATATATATGAGATATAAGCAGCACCTTAAGGACACCATCTCTCCATACAAGCCGGTCACCGCGATATCCTCTTTTTCCTATAAAACACTCACCGATGTGACCGTAAAAGGGGAAAACGGTTCTTTGACATTCAAGAAGCCCGGCGAGCTTGAGAAAGTCGCCCAGACCAAGAATCCCGTGAGTATGGATTTTGCCAAATTTTCCGGTCCTGACGGCCTGCTGCCATATATAAGCTATCTGTCGGCCGAATCTCTGCCCGGCAATGACACCAGGCTGGAAAGCGGTCTGGCTTCTGCCGCTTCGGCTGGCCATAACCCGGCAATGGATTCTCTGACGGACTTTATAAACCATCATAAGATCGGTTATTACGGGGCGCCGGTAATCTCTGCCCCTAGCGCCCTGACGGTACAGGGGGGTAAAGCCTGGTCGGCCCGATTTACCCTGTCAGCGGTTCCGGCGGCTCTCAAAGTTGACCATCCCGCTAATATCCCCCAGGCCCAAGCCGTCAAAGGTGCTCCCACCATCCCGAACCCTAGCTATGAGGGCAGGGTTGTGGTTGCTTTTGGTAAGTCAGCCATCTATTACTTTATGGTCTATGATTTATCTCCTAACTGGCAGGCTAATCAGAATATCTGGGAACAGGTTATCAATAGCCTGAAAATAGATTAAATATGTCTAAATTCAGTGATTTTTCGCACGGGTATAGCCATAAGCGCGCAAATGGCTTATGATTATATCTAAATGGAGCGTTTACATCGGCGTATGACCAAATTCGCTTTCAAAAAACATCTTCCCACCGGAGACACTATCGTTGAGGTCATGATCAGCATGACCGTGCTGGCAG
>CAMLDA010000006.1 GCA_946478715.1 uncultured Candidatus Saccharibacteria bacterium
ACTTGGTAAAGCAGCTGGAAGGTCCGCTCCTCTGCCGTGTAGTCCGGCAGGGTTAGGCTGGACTCGGCCGAAACTATGCCTACCAGGCCCAGTTTGGGCAGGTCCAGGCCTTTGGCCAGCAGCTGGGTGCCCACCAGGATATCCACTTTCCCGGCCAGCAGGTCATGGTAGACCTCGTTAATCGCCTCGTCCGCCTTATTGTCGCTGTCAAAGCGGCGGACGCTGCGGTCCGGGAACAGTTTTTCCACCTGTTCAGCCAGGGCTTTGGTGCCGATGGTCTTATATATGATGTCGGTATTGCCGCAGTTTGGGCACTGGACCGGCGGCTGGTGCGAGTAGCCGCAGATGTGGCAGCGGGCCAGGTGCTCGTCGGCGTGATAGACCAAGGATACGTCGCAGTTCGGGCATAAGTCGCGCCAGCCGCAGTTATCGCACAGGATTACCCGGGCCGAACCGCGGCGGTTCAGATATATGATGACCTGTTTTTTGGCCGCCAGCGTGGCGTTTACGACTTCTATCATCTTCTTTGACAGGTAAGGGTTTGAACCGAAGTTTTTGCGGTCTTTGATATCTACTATCTCTATATCGACACTGCCGGCGCCGCCGGCGGCTATCTGGCTCATCCGTACTATCGCTGAGCGCTCATGCGCCAGGTAATAGTCGGCAATATTGGGCGTGGCCGTGCCAAAGACTACCTTGGAGCCGGTAAGCGCGCCCAGCTGGCTGGCTGCCCTAAGCGCGCTGTAGCGCGGCGACTGCTCCTGCTTATAAGCGGGCTCGTGGGCTTCATCGGCCACTATCAGGCCGATGCTTGGCAGCGGCATGAACAGGGCGGAGCGGGGGCCGATTACTATCTGCGGTTCGGCGGCTTCCAGGCACTTCAGCCACAGTTTTTTACGCCGTGCGGCAGACAGCTGCGAGTGGATTATAACCGGCTCTCTCTGTAAGTACGCTTTGGCAGCCGCCGCCAGCTGGGTAGTCAGGGATATTTCCGGCGTCAGCAGAACCACCGATTTGCCGGCGGCCAGCGTCTGGCGGGCCAGCTCCAGGTAGACCCGGGTTTTGCCGGTACCCGTCTCGCCGTGCAGCAGCACGGTAGTGCTGGGGCTGTCTTTTATCTCTGATATGGCGCGCTTCTGGTCGGCAGTAAGCGGCGCGTGCAGCTGCAGCTGAACTTCCTGCTGGAAACCGTCTGTATCGCCGGCTGCCTGAGATTTTATCTGCCTTATCGCCGGTTTGCTAGGGGCGAACTGGCGCAGCGCCTGGCTGAGGTTAAGGGCGTAATATGCCTCCAGCCACTGGGCTAGCTGCAGGCAATGATAGGGAAGCGGCTTTTGGCTGACCAGGCTTTTTATAGGCCGCACGGTAAAAGCCGGCCGCCCCACCTCTTCCAGCACGAATCCGGTAGCCGTCCGGCTTCTAAGTGGCACGCTTACCACGCTAAGCACTTCCAGGGCGTCCTCGGACGAATAAGTCAGCGGGGCGCCGCTTTTATACTTGGTATCGGCCAAAAGCACCTCGTAATACCTCATCGCTTATATTGTACGCTCAGTTATAATCAAGGTGTGAACGAAGCCAGGACCGGGTCCGAAATTCCTAACCCGCTCATAATCGAAAACCTGCCGGGCGATATGGGCTTCATCGAAAGCGCCTCGCTTCAGAGCCGAAGACCCCAGATACTAGAAGCTATGCGCTCCGGTGACTGGAACCTGATCGGCCGTCTGCTGAAGGACTACAGGGCTCATGCCGAGGAGTTAATCAAGCCGCTCCAGGGCGATGATCTTCACCGGGCCAAGATAGGCCTGATTACCGCCATCGGGCTGATGTGGCGCGAAGCCGGCGCCGTTGTCTCTTATGGGAACGAGCTATGGAACGCCCGGAATTACGCCCGCAACAAGCATTATGACGACGCCGAGGCCGTGCTTGATTTCGCCTATTCTAAAGTGGAGCGGTTCGTGGAAGAATCAGAGGCCGCCCAGCCTTATGTGGGTCCGCCCACGCCGGAACTCATCGCTTTGTGCAAAGCCGAGCTGCCGGCCTCTATGCACGATGAATTGGATTTGCTCCTGCCTTTGCCGCCAGAGGAAGCCTTAGAGCAGATAGCCTCGCTCATGTACGGCGCCGATGATTACGGGGCCGAGTCAGAAGAGCCGTACGACTTCTTTGAAAGGATGGGCTGGATAAGCCCCCAGACGCAGGCGCGCGGCCAGTAGTATTACGTTTACTTGCAAACGTTGTCCAAATTGCGCTATACTATCCGTAGTAAGGGAAACAACAAGGGGCTTATGCTTGATACTTTCATCACGTCCAGAGTAAGGCGCAAAATCATCGTGGTTTATGCCAAATATCCGGATTTCAAGACCCATGTAAGGGGTCTGGCCAAACTTATCAAAGAAGATGCAGGCAATATCCAGCGCGAACTGAAGCGCCTGGAAAAAATCGGCTTCCTTATCAGCGAACGCCAAAGCAACACCAAGATTTATTACACCAATAAGCAGTTTCCCATTTTCAAAGAGCTGCAGAGCATCGTGTTGAAGTCACAACGCGTCGCGGCCAACAAGCGCGCCCAAAATACACCGCCACGACCGCAATAGCCCGGCAAAGCCGGCCTTTGCGGCCGCTCTTGGCCAATCGCGACGTTGCCGCCTGCGGCGCTCCTTAGGAGTATTCAAATACGCCTCAGTCCGCTCATCGGCGGCGCCTTGCACTTCATCCAAGCGGTGCATTCTGGCCGATAGTTGTTTTTTAAGAGGATATTAGATAAAATAACAGAGATGATTCAAGTTACAAGAAAAGATTCCCGGGAGTCGGTAGAGAACTTGCTGCGCCGCTTTAACCGCAAAGTCCAGCAGTCCGGCGTCCTGGCCACAGCAAAGACCGGCCAGTATTTTGAAAAGCCCGAAAGCCGCCGCGACCGGCGCTTAAAGGCTATCGTCCGCCGCGAACGCAAAGCCGACAAGATTAAAAAGCTCAAACTCGGGAGATAGTCCGTATATGCAGGAACAGATAGATAAAGACCTCAAAGAGGCCTTGCTGGCTGGTGACAAGGAAAAGACCGAAGCTCTGCGCACCATCAAAAGCGTCCTGCTGAACGAGGCTATCAGCACCGGTGCCCGCGACACCGGCCTCTCTGATGAAGCCGTCCAGAAAATCCTGGCTAAAGAATCAAAAAAGCGCCAGGAAGCAGCCGATTTATACAAGCAGGGCGGTGCTGACGACCGCGCCTCCAAAGAGCTGGCCGAAAAAGCCATCATTGACGCCTACCTGCCTGAGCAGATGGGCGAAGCCGAAATCGCCAAGCTGGTCGATGAAGAAACCGCCAAAGTTCCGGGTGCTTCCATGCAGAACATGGGCCAGATAATCGGCGCCGTGCGCGCCCGGGCCGGCGGCTCAGCCGACGGGGCGCTTATCGCAAAGCTGGTGAAAGAGAAGTTAAGCCGATGATAATCTTCATGGGCCTGGCCGGATCCGGAAAAAGCACCATGGGGCACTTTCTGGCGGCTCATTTGGGCTGCCCCTGGGTCAGCACCGGTAATCTGCTGCGCGAAAAGATGGATGCCAAGACCCAGGCCGAAATGCTGCAGGGCAAGATTGTCAGCGACGAGCAGACCTTGGATGTTCTGAACGAGGAGTTCCGCCGCATCGGCGCTCATAACCACCAGTTCGTGCTCGATGGCAGCCCGCGCACCATGCGCCAGGCCCAGTGGCTGGTTCAGAAGGCCCAGAACGGCGAGCTCAAAATCACCGCCGTCATCCATCTGAATATCGACAAAGACGCCGCCAAAGAGCGGCTGCTGGCCCGCCGCCGCCCCGATGACCACGAGCAGGCTATCACCGAGCGGTTCAGCGAATACGACGAAGCCATCGTGCCAATCCTTGATTATCTTAAGAGCGAAGGCTGCAAGGTGCACGAAATCAACGCCGCCCAGCCGCCCCACCAGGTCGAATCAGACATCGCCAAAGCCTTAGGAATTGAGTTGTGAGTCCCGTTAGACTTCACTTGACTCTCGTGTCAAAAATGGTGCCTGAACCCCAGTACTTGCTTCAAAGCGCACAGTGCAGGTTGATTACTCTTTGGAGTCTAACGGGATGAGGGCCAAGACCCCGGCCGATTTACAGAATATGCGCGAAGGCGGCCGCCTGCTGGCGGCTATACTGCGCGATTTGGCGGACAAGACCGTGCCGGGCGTAACGCCTAAGGAGCTGGCGGCCGATGCCGCGGAACAAATCAAAAAACATAATATGCAGCCGGTAGTGCTTGGCTACGACGGTTTTCCGGACGTCATCTGCATATCCGTGAACGAAGCCATAGTCCATGGCGTTCCGGGCAATCAGCCTATCCGGCAGGGGGACTTGGTAAAGCTGGACCTGACCCTTGGTTATAAAGGCATGATTAATGATTCGGCGGTGACGGTACTGGCCGGCGGGCACGGTTCCGCCGGGGTCCAGCGTCTGCTGGACGGCACTAAAAAGGCGCTTGATATGGGTATCGCCGCCGTCAAAGGCGAAGGCACCCGCGTCGGCGATATATCCCAGGCGGTCCAGGATACCCTGGAAGAATATAACCTTGGAATCATCCGGGAGCTGGTAGGCCATGGGGTAGGTTATCAGATACACGAAGACCCCAACATCCCCAATTACGGGGTGGCCGGGACAGGACCGGTACTGCACGCCGGCATGACCATCGCCATCGAGCCCATGGCCTGCCTGGGAGACTGGCATATCGCCTACGGCAAAGACAAAATGACCATAATTATGAAAGACGGCTCCCTGGGAGCCCACTTTGAGCACACGGTTTTAATCACCGAAGACGGCTGCGAAATCCTGACCCTGGAGTAAGCCGCCATAGAAACCCAGCCGGAATATAGCCAGAGTTTCCTTGCGTCCCGCGAACGGCTCCAGATAGTGCAGAGACTGGCGCTGGAGTTCGCCGGGGTGACTCTGCAGGAAATCCCCCTGGAGCGGCCGGAGGACTTCATGAGGCATATAAGATTGGTTTTTGGCAGCGATGCCCAGCGGCAGGCCTTCATAGGCAGGATGCTGGAAATAGGCCGGCAAGAGCTATGCAGAAGGGATAGCGGCCAGACGGGGGCGAAATCCTGACACTACCTTAATAACGCGCCTAGGGCTACCGCAGCGTCCATCAGGATCCACATCACATTACTGACGATTACCGGCTTATTTTTTATAGCCAGGCCGTAAATTACCCAAATCACTTCGAATAAAACGTATAGCGCCCAGGTCAGGAACGAAACGCCCGACGCGTCGGGTTTAGTCCAGACATCAATGATTTGCGGCAGGGTAGTAAGCGGCTCTACTATAGCCACGAACATCACCGCTTTATTCAATTCCTTTAGTTCTTTGTGTGTTAAGCGCATAAGATAAAGATAACCCAGATGAAGGATAAGGGTAATTGACTTTTTAGCATAAGTGTGATAGTATATTTTCAAGTTCATAAAAATAAAAAAGAATAAAAATGAGCCAGGAAATACCAAATATACCGGATACGGCCGACGAACTTATAAAAAATATCGACCAAGCCAAAGAAAAACAGAAATCTCCGGCGGAAATCGCCGCCCAGATAAACAGGGTCGCGCGTAAATTGGTGGATAGGGCAGAAAAGCACCAGGACCGGATTAGGCGGTCCGGTGACGGCGATACGATGGGTATCCTTTATCAAAAACCCTCCAAGGGCCGCGACGAGCTCCTGGGAATACAGCTTCACATGGTTCGTCCGACGGAATCCGGGAACGAAGCGCGCGATATAATAGTCCGCCAGGGGAATAAGGCTGAGGTGCGCTGGACCGAAGAGCCGCAGGATACTTTATACCCCTCGACGTATGGAGATGAAACCAAAGCCGTTTCGGCCCAATATGATAAGAAGCTATTCCGAAAGGGCGAAGGTAAACTCTCTACCGACTCCATCAGTGACGGGGAAATCGTCCGCGGTGCCCAGGCGACACCGGAAGATATATCTGGAGCCGCCAAAGTCCTAAGCGAGGTGCGCGGCGCCTTATCTGAGAAAATCAGCGAAGCAGACACCAGGGAAGCCATACGCAGCCTGCCGGAATCCCGCGAACATAATAATTAATCGAAATATCCATAAAAACCGCCTTTTAGGGCGGTTTTTAATTTATTGCTTGTTTTTACCTCTAGCGGTATAGTTAGAGTGATACTTTATAATAAAAACAATGATTAAAAAAGAAGTTATCCGGAAGATAGCCCGACAAAATGTATTACATTTTGCCGGCGCGATAAGGAACCGCGAAGGGGTTCCTTATAAGGCGGAGCGATAGCGGAGCCGCCATCAAAATGTCAGAAAATCAGCTTCAGTATTTTATAGGTCTGGATATAGGCACCACGGCCGTGAGGTGCGTGGTGGGCGAGCTGGCCAGCGACGCCCAGACTCCCACGGTTATCGGCTTTTCGCGAGTTGATAACACCGGTATGCGCAAGGGCAACGTCGCCCATATAGAAGAAGTCGCCCAGGCCGTAGTAAACGCCGTCCAGGAAGCTGAACGCATCAGCGGCCGGGAAATCCATCACGCCACCGTGAACGTCAACGGCAGCCATGTTGAAGGTGTTAACAGTAAAGGCGTGGTGGCTATCAGCAGTCCCGACCGGCAGATAGGCATCGAGGACCGCATGAGGGTGGAAGAGGCCGCCACGGTAGTACAGCTGCCTCCAAATAAGGAAATCATCCAGGTTTTTGCCAAGAATTATCGCCTGGACGGGCAGGAGAACATCAAGGACCCGGTAGGCATGCACGGCGTCCGCCTGGAAGTCGATACCCATATATTAGTCGCCAGTACGCCGGCCTTAAGGAGCCTGGACCAGGTGATGCAGCGGGCCGAGCTGCGCCCCAGCCACCGTACGGTGACCAGCCTGGCCGCCGGAGAAGCCATTTTGGACCGCAAGATGAAGGAAAGCGGCGTCTGCGTGCTGGACATCGGCGCGGCCACTACGAATCTTCTGGTCATAGAGGATGGCGAGGTGGAGCATATCGCCGTGATTCCCATGGGCGGCACCCATATCACCAACGACCTGGCTATCGGCCTTAAGACCGAACTGGACATCGCCGAGCTTATAAAGTTAAAGCACGCCACCCTGAGCAAAGGTGTGACGGGCGAGACCAGCTTCGTAGTAAAAGGGCAGGAGCTGCGCTTTGACCGCGAGATGATGCGGCTTATCATCGAAGCCCGCGTGGAAGAGATACTGGAGTTCGCTGACCACGAGCTAAAAAAGATCCGCCGCAGCCGCAAGCTGCCCGGCGGCGTGGTGCTCACCGGCGGCACGTCCAAGCTTCCCGGCCTGGCCGATTTCGCCAAAGAAGTCATGGAATTACCGGCCCGCGTTGGCGGCTGGAAGCACATCAAACGCGTGGTTGACGGCATGGACGAGCATGAATTCGCGCCGGCCGTAGGCCTTATGCTGCTGGATATGTACCTTGGCCCGGCGGCCGACATAGGTTTCATAGAGCAGAACCATGGCATGTTCTCATCTGTTAATTCGTCTTTGAACACAATTATTAACCGATTTAAGAAGCGGGCCTGAGCCCGCGGGCCGGCTGAACCATAACGCGCCGCGCCCGGCATAGCCGGTTTGACCCGCCCGTCTGGCCTGAGTATTAATTGCATTCAAAAAATAAAGCCCATATAATTGAGCTATCGTTAATGGAGTTTATAAATAGATGCCAAAAGTAGAGCCTGCCGTTGAAACGTTTGCCCGTATAAAAGTAGTGGGAGTCGGCGGCGCCGGCGGCGCGGCCGTAAACCGCATGGTGGATGCCGGCATATCAGGGGTCGACTTCGTGGCAATCAATACGGATGCCCAGGCCCTGCATCACTCCAAAGCCAGCCAGAAGGTCCATATCGGCAACGACGCCACCCGCGGCCTTGGGGCGGGCGCCGACCCCGGCGTGGGGCAGAAGGCCGCCGAGGAATCATCAGAAGATATCGCCAAAGCCGTCGGCGGCGCCGACATGGTATTCATCACCTTTGGCGGCGGCGGCGGAACCGGCAGCGGCGCCGGACCGCTGGTAGCCAAAGCCGCCCGCGAATCAGGCGCCTTGGTGGTTGGTTTTGTCACCAAGCCGTTCGCTTTCGAAGGCGAAAAACGCCGGCGCAACGCCGAAGGCTCCATAGAGCGCCTGCGCGGCAACGTCGATACGCTTATTACCGTGCCCAACGACCGGCTGCTGCAGACCATCGACCGCCGCACGCCTCTTTTAGAGGCTTTCAAAGTGGCCGATGACGTGCTGCGCCAGGGAGTGCAGGGTATCTCCGACCTTATTACCGTCCACGGGCTGGTGAACCTGGACTTCGCCGACGTCAAGACTGTGATGGCCAACGCCGGCTCTGCCCTGATGGGTATCGGCCGCGCCAGCGGCGATAACCGGGCCATGGACGCCGCCCAGCAGGCTATTTCCAGCCCGCTGCTCGAAGTTTCTATCGATGGCGCCCGCGGCATCCTGTTCAACGTCATAGGCGGCCTGGATATGTCCATGCATGAAATCAACACCGTGGCAGAAACCATCACCGCCGCGGCTGATCCGGAAGCCAACATCATCTTTGGCGCCACCATTAATCCGGAACTGGAAGGCGAAATTATCGTCACGGTAGTGGCTACCGGTTTTGACGACAGCTACTTCGCTACCCGCGACACCAAGACCGCCGAGCTGGTTCGCCAGGCCAAAGAGGAACCGGCCGCAGAAAGCAAGATTGACGCCGCCGCCCTGAAAGATATCGACCTGGACTTAAAGGACCAGACCCACCCGGCCGAGGATTTCCATAACGACGAAACCCCGAACATCTGGGCGCTGCCCGATGAAACAGCCTCTCCGGCCCAGGAGGCCAGCGAGGATGAGCTGGAAAAGCCGTCGTTCCTGCGCCGCCTGCGCAGCCGCCGCGGCCCAGAAAAAGAAGATTCAGCTTCGGCGGACGGCAACCATTCCGACCAGCCGGATTACCCGTTCGGCCATGCCGGCGATGACGATGATTCTGATGCTTCCGCCCAAAAATCCGACGACGGACCGGCCGGCAAAAAGGACGAAAAGTCCGCCAAAGCCGACAAAAAATAGCTCCAAAAGTGTAAAATCCTTGTCAAAATTACGGCAAAAATCCGCTTGCGTATGCGCTATGCATGGCGTTAATATTAATGTCACGAACGCTACATATAGTGGCCGCACATTAAATAAAAGTTTGTTAACAGGGGTAAATAAGAAGTGAAATGCCAGCGCTGCGGAAGCTTAGACAATAAGGTAGTGGAATCAAGAGACGTCGCCGATAACGACGCTATTCGCCGCCGCCGCGAATGCTTAAACTGCGGCTACCGTTTCACGACTTACGAGCGCCTGGAGCGCCCCAGCCTGGTGGTTATCAAGCGTAACGGCAACCGCCAGCTGTTCAGCCGCGAAAAGCTGCTCCAGGGCCTGCAGCACGCCACGGAAAAGACTTCCGTGACCAACCTGCAGCTGGAAAGCTTCGTGGCGCAGATAGAGCGCGACCTTTACGGCCGCGGCGAGCCGGAAGTTTCCAGCACCGATATCGGCGAGCTGGTGATGGCCTACCTGCCAAAGCTGAACGAGGTGGCCTACGTGCGCTTTGCCAGCGTTTACCGCAAGTTCCGCGATATCTCCAGCTTCGAGCGGGAGCTGAACCGGATCCGCGAAAGCAAAGAAGCACCGGCGCCCAAAAAGCAAACTGCGAAATAAAAATTTCAAAAAATGAAGTAGCCATTTGCTGCCTTAAGTATTTATGATGTAAGTACCATAGGGAGCAAAGGGTGGCGTTACCTTAGGTTAAGTAGCGTCCCAGACAAAGCTCAGCAAATAAAAAATCCAAAAATAAACTAAAAACAAGTAAGAGAGGGGTTAGAAAATCATGGCGCAAGCAACCAAACAAAACGTAAGGCGGGTATTCACCAAGCCAAAAAGTAAGGCTTACGACGCTTTGAATTGGGTGAAGCGCGACAGCGCCATCGTCAACCCCATGACCGGCAAAGCCGTGTTCGAACAAAAAGACGTAGAGTTCCCGGAAGGCTGGAGCCTGAACGCCATCAACATCGTCGCCCAGAAATACTTTACCGGCACCCCCGGCACTAAAGAGCGCGAAGATTCATTAAAGAAACTTATAGACCGGGTGGCGGACACCATTACCCGCACCGGCTCCCAGGAAGGCTACTTCGTATCCGACGCCGAAGCCGAGGATTTCCGCGAAGAGCTTAAATACATCCTGGCAACCCAGCGGGCGGCCTTTAACAGCCCGGTGTGGTTCAATATCGGCGTGCGTGAGCGCAGCCAGCAGGCCAGCGCCTGCTTCATCCTGGCCGTAGAAGACACCATGCCGGCCATTCTGAACTGGTATGCCGAAGAGGGAATGATATTCAAGGGCGGCAGCGGCAGCGGCATCAATGTGTCCACCCTGCGCTCATCCAAAGAGCCTTTGGGCAAGTCCGCCGGCACCGCCAGCGGTCCTTTGAGCTTCATGCGCGGCGCCGACGCCAGCGCCGGAGCCATCAAGTCCGGCGGCAAGACCCGCCGCGCGGCCAAGATGGTCATCATGAATGCCGACCATCCGGACGTCCAGGACTTCATATGGTGCAAGGCCATAGAAGAGCGCAAAGCCCGCGTGCTTGAGCAGGCCGGCTTTGACATGACTTTGGACGGCAAGGACAGCTACAGCGTCCAGTACCAGAACGCCAATAACTCGGTGCGGGTGACCGACGACTTTATGAAAGCCGTACAAAATGACGACGATTGGGATCTGAAAGCCGTGACAACCGGCAAGGCTTTAGAGACCGTCCGGGCCCGCGATATTTTCCGGCAGATCGCCGAAGCGGCGTGGGAATGCGCCGACCCCGGCATGCAGTTCGACACCACCATCAACCGCTGGCACACCACGCCTAACGCCGGCCGTATCCAGGGCTCCAACCCCTGCAGCGAGTACATGCACCTGAATAACTCGGCCTGCAACCTGGCCTCCATCAACCTGCTCGAGTACTTAAACGACGATTTCAGCTTTGACGTGGAAGCTTTCAAGCACACCGTGGAAATCATGTTCACGGCCCAGGAAATCCTGGTAGGCTACAGCGAATATCCGACCAAGAACATCACCAAGAACGCCCGTGCTTACCGCGAACTGGGCCTGGGCTATGCCAACCTGGGCGCGCTGCTGATGGCCCAGGGCCTGCCGTACGACAGCGATGAGGGCCGCGCCCAAGCCGCCGCTATCACCGCCCTGATGACCGGCCACGCCTATGCCACCAGCGCCCGTATCGCCAAAGTGGTGGGGCCGTTCGCCGGCTATCATAAGGACCGCGAAGGCATGAATAACGTGCTGCGCATGCACCGCGACGAAGTCAAGAAAATCGACCCGTCCATGGTAAGCGAAGAGCTGCTGAGCGCCGCCGCGGCCTCTTGGGATGAGGCGGTGGAGCTGGGCGAGCGCTACGGCGTCCGCAACAGCCAGGCCACGCTGCTGGCGCCTACTGGCACCATCGGCTTGATGATGGACTGCGACACCACCGGCATCGAGCCCGACCTGGGACTGACCAAGGTCAAGAAACTGGTCGGCGGCGGTACGATGTTTATAGTCAACCAGACCGTTCCGCGGGCTCTTAAGGCCCTTGGCTACAACCGCGGCCAGATAGACGATATCGTCAGCTACATAGACATCGAAAAGACCATCGTGGGCGCCCCCCATCTTAAGGAAGAGCACCTGCCGGTATTCTCCTGCAGCATGGGCGACAACGCCATCCACTACATGGGCCACGTCAAGATGATGAGCGCTGTCCAGCCATTCCTGTCCGGCGCTATTTCAAAAACCGTCAACATGCCCGAAGAAGTTACCGTCGAAGAAGTAGAAGAGCTGCATATGCAGGCCTGGAAACTGGGTCTTAAGGCGGTGGCTATCTACCGCGACAACT
>CAMLDA010000007.1 GCA_946478715.1 uncultured Candidatus Saccharibacteria bacterium
GGGTAAGAGCCCACAGTCCGCCGTGGTGACACGGCAGAGAGGTAAACCCTGCCTGCTGCAAGGAGATATGTCGCAATATGGGTTGTTCCGTCCGCGGCGCATCAGTCAACCGCTTGAGTCTACCGGCAACGGTAAACCTAGATAGATGATCGGCTAAAACAGAACCCGGCTTACGGATAATCTGGCCGCCAAAAAACCGCTTTAGCGCACCTGAAGCGGTTTTTTATTTGCGGCTGTGGCGTTCCTGGTCGTCTAAAATCCGGTTAACTTCTTTATCGGCCGTGGCGTTCAAAGCCCGCGGCACATATTGGAAGCTGATTTTCTCGAACGAATCGGCCAATTCCTTCAGCTGCTGGTGCAGAGGCGCCAGCTCCTGATTCTTAACCTTATAAAAACCGTTCATCTGGTTGACTACCAGCTGGCTGTCAGAAAACAGCCGGATCTTGTCTATACCAAGGTCCTGGCAGCGTTCCAGGCCCTTTATCATGCCCTGGTATTCAGCCTGGTTGTTGGTGGCCACGCCCATATAGTAACCTGACTTTTCTACAACGGAATCGTCCAATTTACAGATTACGAAAGCGCAGGCGGACTGCCCTGGATTACCCCGGCTGCCGCCGTCAGTATAGAGTTTTGCTTCGTCCAGCAGCATCGCCTGGGACGGCGTATCGCCGTTGGTGGGTTTAAAGTCAAAATAGACCATCTTGACCGGCGTATCCATGGTTACCCGGCGGCCGTAATAGCCGCGGTAGTGTTCAAGGATTTCTTCCCGGCTACCGAATGCCTCGTGCGACTGCATGTCTTGTTCGGTTATATTCTTCAGAAGCTTCTCTACCACTTCCGTCACGGTTCCCTGGCCTATAACTTTCCAGCCTCCCGGGTCGTCGGGGTTTGATTTGTCGATTATCTTAAGCTGGTCTGTCACCGACAGATCCTTGTCGTCGAACATCCGCCAGGTAGAGCGTTTTTGGCCCGATAAGATAAGTTCGGCCTGTTCGTGGTCGAATTTAAGTGTTTTCACTGGATATCCTGTCTATTTCCTTTGCCAGGCTATGGTCCTTATCTGTTATTTGGCCGGCATCGTGGGTACTTAGCCAGATTTCCACCCTGTTATATTCATTCTGCCATCTGGGATGATGATTGGCGGCTTCGGCGGCCTGGGCGACTTTGGTCATAAATTCAAAAGCCTGTTTAAAGTCTTTGAAATTAAACTGCCGGTATAACTCTTTGTTTTTCTGTTGCCACATTCATCTATCTTATCAGATAAGAATGGTCGGGGTGACAGGACTTGAACCTGCGGCCTCACGGCCCCCAGCCGTACGCGCTACCAACTGCGCCACACCCCGACAACAGGGGTAATTATACCTTAAAAATCACCATTTATAATGGTATATGTATACTTGAGCTATGAATACAGTCCTTCTTTACCTCCCTTTATTCATATCTTTTATCGTATTTATCTTAGGCTATGCCCTTAAGGTGAAGACCGGTAAAGTCATCCTTTATGGCGGGACGGCTTTTATTATCGGCCTAGGCTACATAGTGTGGCATTATAATTCGGGCGGTTTTGATTGTTCTAGCAACTGTATAGGCGCTCCTCAAGGAGTAAGTGCCGCCTGGATCATTTTAGCCAATATATTCTTAGTTTTTCTGCTATCCAGGTCAAAAAAAGACAATAAATAAGCAAAAAGCCCGTCCGAAGACGGGCTTTTTGTTGGGCCGGGAGCATTCAATTTACCTCTGCTAGCGTTTGCAAAGTGGGTGCTCTCACCGAAGGGCCACGGCCCGAGCGGCATAATTTGAGCTCCCTGGTAAATCGTATTGAGAAAATTAAATTGCTCAATCCGACCTATTCCATTATATCACCGGCTTTTACCCCTGGAAAAACAAGCTTAAAGAACCAGCCCGGGAGCCAGGGCGTGGGTAAGCTTGACCATCAGGCCGCCTACCGGCCCCTGTATCAGGCCATAAAAGACAAAGATGAAAATAACCAGGCTCATCAGGCCGGCGCGCTCTATCCCCTCCATCAGCTCCTGCAGCGGCCGGGGCGCGAAGGCGTAAAGCAGCCGGGAGCCGTCAAGCGGCGGCCACGGGATGGAGTTGAATACGAACAAGCCTATATTCATAACTATGGTCAGCCGGAAGACGTCGTAAACGGTGGTCCCTGGCTGCGGAGCGATATCTTTGAACAGGATGGCCGCCACGCAGGCGATGATGAAGTTGGTCAGGGGCCCTACCATGCCTACTATGGCGCCTCCGAATTCACCGTGCCGCAGCCGGCTGAAGTTGACCTGCACCGGCTTGGCGGCGCCGAACAGAAAAGGACTGCCCGACAGCAGTAGTAACAGGGGCAAGGCCACGGTCAGGAAAGGGTCTATGTGGGCTATGGGATTCAGTGTCAGCCGGCCTTGCAGGCGGGCAGTATCGTCCCCAAGCCAGTTGCTGGCGAAGGCGTGCATCATCTCGTGGAGCGACATGCTGAAAAGCAGGACTATGAACAGTATGACGACGCTTTGCAGATCCGGGCTCATATCCCTTAAGTATAACCTACCGGACGCTTGATTTAATCTGTTTTAACCTGTAAAATAACACCTTGATTATGCAGCGATTAGAATTTGATAAAAAAGGCAAGCAATACGGCAGCAACGTCAGCTTTTCCCAGCGCCACACCAAGAAGGTGTGGAAGCCGAACCTGCAGAATAAAACCCTTACCATCGACGGCAAGAAGCTCAAGGTAAAGATAAGCACCAGCGCCATGCGCAGCCTGAAGAAAAAGGGATTGCTTTAAATATCCCCTTTTATTAAAGGAAACGGCCCTTTAGGGCCGTTTTTTGATATAAAAAATCCGCTCTCTTTGGCGGTGGAGTGAACAAGCAGATACGTTCGTTCTCCGAAGAGGCGAGCGGGGGGGCGCGACTGATATAGTCATGGCGTACCGGCGGTACGCAGCATGCCAGTGATCGTCGCGCCCCCGCTAGCTCCAGTGGTTGCCTGCGGGCAGGGCGAGCGCCGTTTAGAGCGGCTGTCCTCACTCCCTGCGCAGAGGCCTGCTCTCTGTCTTGCCAGCGCCGGGAATATGTAGTTGGCGCCTAGACCGATGTGGGCTAAAGCTAGAGCCCGTCGAGCCTCTTGGTCGCGGTTCCTCCTTGATCGCGGATGGCGGCTCGTGTCGTACTGAGCCGCTCTTCTCGTCGTTCGGAGCGGGGCCGGAGGGTCACCCTCACGGCGGAGGCTTCATCTGCCTCCGGCCCCGCACGTTGTCCGCGCCGTCGCACCTGCATCGCACACCTTGCGCGGTACTGCGAGGTCGATTCGTCTTCGTGGACTTTCCGAGCACTTCGGCCGCCGGCCCTGACGGGACCAGACCCGCTCGTTGCGTTGGGTATGGCCCTTGTCGTCGCTACGCCGGCGGACTAGCTGTCCTTCGGACTGCGCGGCGACATGCAGGCCGCAGCCATGGATTCCGTCACCGGATGGGAGTCGACGGCCTCGTTCACGAGGCTCACCGCCGCCACGCGGATCAGGAACACCTGCTTACGGAAGAGCATGCACCTCCTTCCTCAAGGGGAATCGGGGATCGGGGAACTTTACGAGATGAGAAGCCGGCGTCTAACCGGGTTAAACGCGGGTTTCTCACCTCGTACGTATCTGCTTGTCAAATGACTCTTTCTCGCCTTGTGGAATAGCGATAAAGATTGTTTAATATTATACAACTAAAAATCCTTATGTCAACAAAAAAATAAAAAGAAAAACAGTCCATCTGTTGAGCGGCTAAAAAGCCGCGCTCAATCCATATGTGGAGAGCGTAGAAAGGAGCGGGTGCGGTGGCCGGTCCGCGAGGGACCGGCCACCGAGGCGACATCTAGAACGCCGGCTTGGGCGGGTAGCCCGCATGCCTGAGGGCGGACTCCACGCGTTCGCGGACACCGCGGGTGTCGAGCCCCACCTCCAGCTGGATCTGGAGTGTGGTGTTCTTCTTCCCCGGCATCAGGATGACGTGGTCGATCTTGCCGCTGCCGGGCTTGATCCTGCCGAGCAGACCGCGGATGTTCTCGTGCTTCTTGTCCCGCGGGAAGACCTTGTCCAGGTCGTCCCCCGGCCAGATGCTCAGCGGCCTGCACTTGCGCTCGGGCAGCAGACCGGTCTCCGGGATGATGATCTGGAAGGAGGTGGTCGTCACCTCCTTGATGATCGCCTCTCCCTTCGCGGATGACCGGCTAGCCTGCGCTGCCTGCGGCATGTATCCTGCCCCTTTCCGTAGATGGACTGTACGATTGGCCGTTCGCGCCTGCCGCGAAAAGCCGTTTATAAGCTTACAGGGGTAGGGCCCGATAGTCAATCTGCTTATTGGCGCTCAAGCACAACAAGCTTGGTGGTGTCGCTTAGCTCGGAAGGCTTGATTTTGTACTTGGCCGCGGTCTCTGCGACTTCCATACCAAGGCCTTTTATGGCATCGGCCAGCTCGGCCTGGGCGACTTCATAGCGGATTGCCTTGTCGGCATAGTGGGTGGGGATGACCACTTTAGGCTCTATCTGTTTGATAACGTTCAGCGCCCCTACCCCGTCCAGGGTGTAACCAAAGCCCCCGACCGGCACAATGGCGGCGTCGACCATGCCGATAGCCTCCAGCTGGTCCTCGGTAAGTTCCGGAAATATGTGCCCCAGGATTACTACTTTGGTGTCATCGGCTTCCACGGTGTAGATAACGGCGTTATGCTTGCCTTCTTCGTCCATATGGGCCCGGGCGGCGATGCCACGGATAACCACGCCGCTGATTTCGTATTCGCCGGGCATCTCCGCCCGGAAAGCGGTTTCGTGCTGCGGTAAATCCCGGTTGGTGCGCAGGCTTATATCCGTGGGTTTGGTGACGCTTTTGAGGCCCAGGGCAGCCAGATTATCATCGATTACTATCTGGGCCTTCTTGGCGGCCAGCCTTACGCAATTAGCTCCATAATAAGTCAGTTCCACTTATCTCTCCTTCCCTGTTAAACCTGTAAATCTTGGGTATTAATGATAACTTGCTTCTTAGCCCGCAGGACGTTCGTGATGAACCGGTCGTTTATAGACAGGCGGTACCTGTAATTTTCCAGCGACATGTCGGTATAACGCAGCTCCTTGTTCTCGGCTTTTTCCAAATCGGACATGAACTTGTCCAGCTTGGACGGGCTGACATTGCCCACCACCAGCACGTCGATGCCGGCGATATCGTCGCGGGTAAACTGCCCGGTAAGCAGAGCCAGATCGACCCTGCCCAGCGACCGGAAACCTTTGGCCAGGGGATGTTCGGCCGACACATCGGCCTTGGGAGCGGCCGGTTCGGTATCGGCTTTCTTATCCTTTTTAGCGGCTTTCGCCGGAGCGGGCGCGGCATCTTTCAGGCCGCCGAATATCATGCCCAGCGGCCGGTAATGTTCGTACTGCTGGTTGACTTCGTAATAAAGGCGGTTCTGCGTAGCGTCGCTGGTAATGATGCCGATGCTGAGCAAATTAGAGAGTTCTCGGCGGACAGAGTTTATCTGCTCGTCAATCTTGCGGGTAATTTCGCGCACATAAAATGCACGGTTGGGGTTTGAATAAAAAAGCTGCAGCAGCTTTACCCTCGTCTTACTCCCAAACAGTTGTTCAATCACTATTTTACCTCTGTTATTGAGTATAACAGAACGAACACGCGAACGCTAATTTAGGTGTTCAAGGAGCGGCGTATGAAACTGTCCGCTTCTCCGATTGAACTAAACCAGTGTATGTCAGGGTTCCGTTTGAACCATGTGCGCTGCCGCTTGGCGAGCTTCATAGTGGCCGAAATTATCCGCCGGCGGGTTTCTTCCAGGCTCTGGGCGCCTTCAAAATACTCCCGCCATTCGCGGTAGCCTATGCCCTTCATAGGCTCTATGCCCCAGCCGTACTTATCGGCCAGGTTTCCGACCTCCTGCTCCAGGCCGGCGGCCAGCATCCTGTCGGTGCGTTTTTCTACATGTTCCCGGAGCTTATCGTTATCTAGTTTCAGCCCGACAATCAGCGTACCCGCGCGCAGCGCGCCTTTGACGGGCTTCTGGCCGCCGGCTTCTATGGCCCGGATTACCCGGCGTTTGTTACGGATATCCACGCCGTCCAAGCCTATATTCCGCGAAGCAGCCAGCTTTAGGAGTTCTTCCAGGCGGAGGCTGTCCAGCCATTCCCGCTCATCACTGTTGGGCAGAAATCCAAAGTCGTAAAGCACGCTATCTATATATAGGCCCGTGCCGCCGGCTAAGATGGGCAGTTTCCCCTTGCGGCGGATTTCCGCGATGGCTTTTTCGGCCATCTCTTTGAATAGAGGCGCGTTAAAGCCTTCAGCTGGCTCCCTGACATCAATTAAGTGGTGTTTTACGGCCTTTTGTTGCATAGTAGTGGGTTTGCCGGTGCCGATATCAAAACCGCGGTAAACGGTCCAGGAATCGGCCTGGATAATCTCACCCCTGTAAGATTTAGCCATCTTAAGGGCTAAATCGGATTTTCCAGAGGCGGTTTCACCTACGATGGCTATGAGTTCTGATTTGGCGGCCACCACAGCAACCTTTCTACGTTCACCCTGAAATCATCCGTTACTTCTACTCCTTCGGCTTCCAGGACCTGCTTGTGGCCTGATAAGCCGCCGGGGTAACCTTCGGCCAGAGAGCCGGATTTCTTGACCACCCTTTGCCACGGCAGGCCGGGGTCGCCCCAATGGGCTATGCCGCCGACCACTCGGGCTGAATAAGGGCTGCCGGCCAGCGCCGCCAGCTGCCCGTAGGTCATCACCCGCCCCTTGGGAATCTGGGCCACCAGCGCGTATATCCTGTCCCGGAATTGCTTATTTACGGTCTCGGACATCTTGAGCAAGGCGTGCCAGAAGTTCGTCCGCTGGCATTTCGGGGATTTCCGGCAGGTCCGAGCGGTTCCTGGGCGCCAGCTTGCCGCTTTCCACCTCTTTGGCGCCGATTACTACCGTGTAAGGAATCTTCATTACTTCTGCTTCGCGGATTTTCTTGCCGACCGACTCTTTGGAATTATCCAGCTCGGCGCGCAGGCCTAAGGCCTTGGCCTTATCCAGGATTTCCCAGGTCTTATGTATAACGCCTTCATCGTCGTTGACGGTGGCTACCCTAAGCTGTTCCGGTGCCAGCCAAAGCGGCAAATGCCCGTTGGTGTGCTCCAGGTAAACCGCCAGAAAACGCTCAAACGACCCCAGTAATGCCTTATGTATCATGACCACTGGCTTCTCGGCGCCGTCGCTATCTATATATGTCAGGCCGAAGCGCTCCGGCATAACAAAATCCAGCTGTTCGGTGGCACACTGCCACTCCCGCCCTAAGGAGTCGGTAACCATGATATCGATTTTTGGCCCGTAAAAGGCGGCTTCGCCCTCGGCGATTTCATACTTTAGCTCTAACTTCTTGGCTACGTCTTCGATAATCCGCTGGGCACGGTCCCAGTTGTCTTTTTCCCCCAGATAGCCCTCGGAGTCGTCGCGGAACGAAAGCCTGGCCCGGAAATCCATGCCGAATACCCGGTACATCTCCTTGATCATCTCCATGATGGTGCGGAATTCCTGCTCGATTTCGTCCAGCCGGCAAAAGATATGACCGTCATCTATGGATATTGAGCGGACGCGCATCAGGCCGTTCAGCTCGCCTTTCTTTTCATCCCGGTACTGGATGGTGTTCTCCATATAACGGATAGGCAGTTCGCGGTAGCTGCGGGGGCGGCTGGCATAAATCTGGATGTGGTGGGGGCAGTTCATGGGCTTTAAGACCATCTGGTCCTTGGTTTCCTGGCTTTTGACTAAAAACAGCTCGTGGCCGAACTTATCCCAGTGGCCGCTGGTCTTATACAGGTCTTCCTTGGTGATATGTGGAATGGCTACCTTCTGGAAGCCGTTTTTGCGCTGTAACTCCTCTGAAAAGCCCCATAATTCATCCTTTAAGATAGTGCCGCGGGGCGTGAATAGCGGCAAACCCGGGCCTACCAGGTCGCTGAAGGTGAATAGGTCAAGCTCATAGCCTAAGCGGCGGTGATCCGGGGCCTGCGGCTGCTCATTCTGTGGTTCATCCATAATCGATTCTCATAATAACACCTTAAAGCCCGCTTTTTAAGCTCGTAATAAACGAAAAAGGCTGGTTTTTGAGAAATCTCGCAATTTTCCTCAAATCCCAGCCTCTGTCGAGCTGTTAACAACTCGGCAAAACTCAACCTACGAACGAGTATATATGTACTAGCCTTATTTGGCTAGTACTTTTTTGATAGATTTTTAAACAGAATCATTTTATAATTTTTATATCATATATGAGTATTTATTCTATACCCTATTTGAGATGATATAATTAGGCGATTCCGGGCGGTTAGCTCATTTGGCTAGAGCGCATCCTTGACGTGGATGAGGTGACAGGTTCGAATCCTGTACCGCCCACCATTTTAAATAAAGGCAGGAGAGACCCGTGGCTTCCAAAGAGAATTATGATGATTGCCGGGTGGTGATAACCGGCGTAGGGGGGCTTTCTCCTGTTGGAAACGTAAAAATGCGCGCCGATGAAGGAGAGCCGACGGCCTGGACCAATGTTCTAGCCGGTCACGGCGGCGTTACGGATATAAGAGAAACGGTGCTGGCCGACTATAAAGATTACCAGCAATTAGTCCCCCTAAAACTAGGTGCCGGCGTGAAAGAGGATGTGGAAGGCCACCCTTTGATTAGGGATAATAAAGCGTCAAAATACTGGGGCCGACCCGGGATGATGGCGGCCATAGCCATGAGTGAAGCCTTGGAGAGCGCGGGCGTGGACCTGGAGGCTATGGATAGGTGGCGAATCGGCCATTATATGGGTTCGGTCTTTGGGGGTAATGGCTACTCGCATCATGTAGACCTGACCAAAGAAAAGCTTCTTCCCAGAGAGGGTACTAAAAATTTATTCGGTCAGACCGGCTTAGGACCGGCAAGTTTCTTTGGGCTTCATGGCCGTGGCGGCGTGGAGGCGGTAGAGTGCGCCAGCAGCGCCTTTGCTGTTGAGTCCGGTATAAAAGACCTGTTGCCCCAGCGGTTCGGCCGTGAACTGCGGGCACCGATAGCCGATATGGTGATAGTAGGCGGAACAGATGGGACTTTCGTACCGGAACCGGTGGCGCATTTTGTCAAAGCTTTCCGGGGCGCGCCGGATGTTGAAACCGAAGACCCGGCCCAGGCTCCCCGACCGTTCGATAGGAACACCAAGGGGTTCGTGGTAGGTGAAGGCGCGGTAGCAATGGTGGCCGAGCTGTGGCAGAACGCACAGGCCCGGGGCGTCAAAGAAGAAGATGTACTAGCCGAAATAATCGGCTTTAACACCTTGACTCATGCTAATAATGTCACTTTGGCCGGGCTGGAAGGACAAGTCAGGACCATGACCGCTGTCCTTGAGATGGCGGGCGTAGCGCTGGGAGAGACCGTATATGTACGGGCCCACGGAACGGGCACGCTGGCCGGCGACGGCCGGGAAGCTTTAGCCGTAAGAGAAGTAATCCGGCGCCAAGGCTTGGATTCAGCTGACTTTTATATCAATTCCACGATGTGGGCCACCGCGCATACTATGGGGCCAGCCGGCGTATTAGGCCTATACTATGCCGCCATGGCTGTAAAGCATGGGGAGATACCCCGCCCCCATAAGATAACCGACCCCATACCGGAACTGACCGACCCACGCAACGACCTTAGTCTTAGCGGTGATTTGGCCGATTTACCCGGTAATTTACCCCAGATTCCAGAGGATAATGTCACCGGAAGCGCGGCACCGAATGTAGCTATCACTAACGCCTATGGATTCTCTGGCGGCGGTACTTCTATCGCTGTCAGGAAATTCGCGGCCTAGATTAAGACCGGTAGCTTTCGCAGATGCGCTGCAGGTAGCGCAGGTTATGGATACTGGCCAGCCGGCCGGCCAAGGGGTCGTTCATCTTGAACAGGTGCCGCAGATAGGCCCGGGTATACACCTGCTGACAGGTGTAGCAGTCGCACTTCTTATCAATCGGGCTCTCATCTGTTATATGGCCGCCGTTCTTAAGATTCAGCTTCTTGTCGCCGCTGATCCAGACGCTGCCGTGCCGGCCGTTGCGGGTCGGCAGTACGCAGTCAAACATATCGATGCCGTGTTCGATGGCGAATCGCATGTTGTTAGGCTCACCTACACCCATCAGGTAGCGAGCTTTGGCGGGGTCGTACAATGTTGATAAGAACTTCAGCATAGCGTGCATCTCTTTAGTGCCCTCGCCTACCGATAAACCGCCGATGGCGAGGCCGTCCGCCTCTGTTGATTGGACGAACTCCACTGACTTTTGGCGCAGTTTTTTATTCAGCCCGCCCTGGGCTATGCCGAATAACAAGGGTCTTTCACTCTCATCTATCCCTTTGGTAAGCTTTTTGAATTCGGCGATGCAGCGCAGCAGCCAGCGGTGGGTCCGTTCCACGGCTTCCTCTTCCCGCACCTCGGCCTTGGCCGGGTCCAGGCCGGTAAGGTCGTCAAAGGCCATGATGATATCGCTGCCCAGATCAAACTGGATGCGCATGGATTTTTCGGGTGTTATCAGCACCTGGCTGCCGCTGGCGGGGTCTTTGAAAGTTACGCCGTCTTCGGTGATTTTACGGACATGGCTGAGTGAAAACACCTGGAAGCCGCCGCTATCTGTCAGGATAGGGCCTTCCCATCTGTTAAAGGCGTGCAGGCCGCCTAATTTCTTAACTGTTTTTTCACCGGGGGCCAGGTGCATGTGATAGGTGTTAGACAACAGCACCCCGGCTCCGGTGGCGGCGACTTCTTGCGGTTCCAGTCCCTTGACGGCTCCACGGGTAGCGACCGGCATGAAAAAAGGCGTGGTAACAGATGCTGCACGGGTCTTTAATAAGCCCGTCCGGCTGCCGTTTCTATGTGTTTTTAACTCCTTGAACATCTGAGATATTGTACCAGAAGGCATACTGGTGCTAATTTTACGCGGTACGTTTAACAGGGGTAAAAGAGGTTTAGATTAGCATAAGCGTTTGACTGTCAAAGCGCTTATTGATAACCTTAATCCCGTTAATCGTGAGGTAAGTTTGAGTAGTAAGAAAAGCAAGGAAGCTTTAGATGGCTTCCAGCTGTTTTACGAAGAGATCGTTAACATAAAACCGCAAAGCCGTATCCGCCGCGTAAGGCAGCAGAGTTCGGCCAGCGCCTAACAGAGATAAAGAAGTTCTACGCCACCTTGTAACAGAGGTGGCTTTTTTTATTCCCCAGATATTCCCTACTTTTCCACTGGTAAAAACAATAGCGTTATGACAATATGTTGACATGGTATGCATTTACTGCGGAGGCGAAACTAAAGTAACAAACAGCCGTCTGCAGAAACGGAATAACCAGGTATGGCGCCGCAGGCAGTGCCTGGTTTGCCAATCTGTTTTTACCACCCATGAGCAGGTTGAGCTGAGGTCTGCCCTGTCCGTTGATAAAGATGGCGCTACAGAGCCCTTTGAGCCCGGTTTATTGCTAAGCGAGCTGGTAAGAGCCCTTTCGCACCGTAAAGACGTTTATACGGCCTCTGAAGAGCTTTTAGGAGCCGTGGTGCGGAATATGCTTACTTTACCTCAGAAACCGCTATTTAAAGCCGCTGACATATCCCTTATCACCGGCGGCGTGCTGAAGAGGTTCGACCGGCGGGCCTACCTAAGGTACCTGGCCGATCATCCCTCCTTACA
>CAMLDA010000008.1 GCA_946478715.1 uncultured Candidatus Saccharibacteria bacterium
CTCAAACGGGGCGGTGATCTCAAACGGCGCTACCTTTACTTCCAACTCCAGCGGGACGGGCTTTGAAATAATAACCTTCTGGAGCGCGGCCAGCTGCTCGCCGGACTGCTCATCCGTAACCGGCACCGACCTGTATAATTCCCGCGGCCACACCACTATAAGTATGTCCAATAATTCCGAGGGGCCTCAGACGGTGTTTTACGCCCGCTGGTCGCAAGTATCCGTGAATAACGGCGGCGAAATCGGGGCCCTGCTTGGCGAAACTGTCAGGATGTCCAACGCGGCGACCATAACTTTCGGCACATCCTCGGGCAGCTTGGGATTTGTCTTCTGGGTGGTCGACGGTTACCGCCAGGCTTTTTAGTTAATACAGATAAGCACCCCTTGATGCTATACTCATATCAGATAAGCATAAGAATAAACATATTGGATGGGCAATCTAAAATTCTATCATGACGAGCCCTTGTTCGGGCTTGATATCGGGCACTCCAGCTTAAAAGCCATGCAGATAAGAACCGAGCCGGGAAAAAGGCCGGTGGTAAGCGGTTATGGCATAAGTTATTTTGACCCAGGAGCCATACAGAATGGAACGATAAGCCAGCCGGAAGTCATAGCCGGAGCGCTCCATGAGTTATTTGAAAAGAAAATGGTAGGCAAGATTGACAGCCGCCGGGTAGCCTGTACCCTTCCCACCGCCTATACCTTCAGCCGGCCGATGAAAATCCCGCCGATGGCGCACGACAAGATAACGGAAGCAGTCCACCTGGAAGCTGAGCAATATATCCCCATCCCTATAGACAGCCTGTACGTTGACTATGAAGTAACCGGCCAGGGGCCCGAAGGCATGGAGTTGCTTGTGGTAGCGGCCTCTAAGAAAATCGTTGACAGCTACCTTAGCCTCCTGCAGTCCCTGGACCTGGAGCCTGTGGCCTTTGAGCCCAGCATAAACGCTTCTTCGCGCCTGCTTAAGAAGGTGGCCGGCAGCGTGAATGAACCCTCGCTGCTTGTGGACATGGGCTCGATAGCAACGGATATCGCTATCTTTGACAAGACCCTGATAGTATCCAGCACCGTCAGCGGCGGCGGCGATACATTCACCGCGGCGGTAGCCAATGCTTTCAGGGTATCAACCGAACAAGCCACCCAGATAAAAAATCAATATGGTATCGCCTTTAGCGATAGGCAGCAGCGCGTCATAGACGCTGTCAAACCTCAGCTTGACAGCCTGGTGCACGAGATTCAGAAATCTTTGAGATTTTACGCCGAGCGGGCCGGCGCTTCCGGCCAGAAAATCAGCCGCATCATAACCATCGGCGGAGGCGCGGTTATGCCCGGGTTCAATCAATACATATCCAAAGCACTGCGGCTGCCCACGGAAAACCTGGACCCTTGGAAAGATATCAGTTTCGAAGGCCTTCATATGCCGGATAACGTTGATTTGTCGATGTACATAACCGTGGCCGGCGAAGCCGTGCTGAGCCCTACGGAGATACTGTCATGATAAACCTGCTGCCGCCATCTTACGCCGACGCCATCCGTTACGGCCGGCAGAATTCCGTGCTGCGCAGATGGCTTATTGGGACCGCTATCGCTATCGGCGGCCTGATAGTAATAATCGCCAGCGGCTGGCTGTATATAAACCAGCAGGCAAATGGCCTGCAGAAAAACATAGATGCCACTAACCAGCAACTTCAGGCGCAGAATCTGGCCAAGGTCCAGAAGGACGCCAAAGAAATAACCGGTGACGTGAATGTCATAGATAAGCTGCTGAGCCAAGAAATACGGTTTTCGGAACTTATCCAGGCTATAGGCGATATCATGCCGCCGGGTACGTCTCTGGGGACGCTCAGCTTAAGCAACGTAGTAGCCGGGGGCGTTGACCTTACCGCTAATGCCGCTGACGGCGCCTCGGTAGCCCAGATAGCCGCCAACCTTAGTGATCCCAAGAACCAATTGTTCACCAAGGCGGATATCGTAAGCGTCAACTGCGACAATAATCCTAACCAGGCATACCCCTGCACCGTCATTCTAAGGGTACTGTTTTCCCCGTCAGCCCAAACCAGGTTCTTAAGCGTCCCTTCGGGAGATAAGCAATGATACCTACCCAAAAGGCGCCAGCCGATAAGCCCCTATCTAAGAATGAAGCTGTTCCGCGCAAGAAAGGCCTGGAGATGAACAGCAAGAATCTGCGGTGGCTGCTTATTGCCTCCTTGGCTTTATCGGTAATAGTTTTCCTGGGAGCGGTCATGCTGGGCCTCTCGGCGCTGACGCATGAAAGCCAGAATATGGCCGGCCTGAAGGCTAAGAGCCAAGCGACCAATGAAGAGCTGCTTAATTTGGAGCAGTCCAAGAAAGATGTTGAAAAATACTCGTATTTCAAAGAAGTAGCTCAGACCGTCATCCCAAAGGATAAGGACCAGGCCAAAGCCGTGCTGGATATATTCCAATTCGCCCAGGATGCCAACATTAGGATCCAGAGCATAACTTTCCCGGCCAGCAGTCTGGGCGGGAGGACTTCTGCCGCCAAGGCCCAGGACGCAACCAGCTCTTCGGCGTCGTCCGCCGCCATAACCCAGGCCAAACCCGTTTCCGGCATCCCCGGCTTATACAGCCTGCCGCTGACCATAACCCCGCAGACCAGCAGCACGCTGCCGCCCAATCTGGTAGTCACATACCCAAAAATCCTGAAATTCCTCAAAAGTATTGAGAATAACCGTCGCACCGCCCAGATAACTTCGCTTGTCATCCAGCCGCCGACCGAAGTCGGTAAATCGCTCTCATTCACTTTAACGATTAACATATTTATAAAGCCATGAGTAAAGATCTGAACTTAAAATCGCTTAATCTTACAAAGGTCTTCGCCGGCCTTACCAAAAAATACGGCAAACATCTGGCTTTCGCCGCCGTCTTAGCGGTTCTTCTGGTATATATCCTTGTAGTATTTAAAATCAGCCGCTTGGCTTCAGCTGAACCCAGCGGCGATCAAAGCACTAGCACCGTAATTACTATCCCCAAGGTGGACCAAAAGACCATAGAACACATCCAGACCCTGGAATCCAATAATACCCAGCTGCATGCTCTTTTCGGCCAGGCCCGCGACAACCCTTTCCAGTAAATACTTAACTCGTTAAGTATTTACTCGTTGATATGGGATTTGGCGTAATTCTGACGGGCCTCGATTATCTTATCGGCCAGCTTAGTGGGATTCGGGCACAAGGTGAATATGAAATTATCTTCAGTACCGGCGGTCTGCACGGTGAGCGTACCGTAATTGAATAACGTTGCCAGAAAGCCGTTTTGCTCTTCGTTAACATCCTCCACGTTCGACATGCTCAGGCGGGATACCTTCCGGCTGAAGAGCGTCTTCTGCATTATCTGGACCAGGCTCCTGTCAGTAACCAGCAGCCTGCTCTGGAGATATATATAAGTACTGGTGAATAAGAACAATGCCAGAAGCAGCCCAGCCAGGGCTATGATAGCCACTAGGCTGGCCGAAAAGCCGCCGCCGGAATCCTCGAACGCGCCCGGCGAAATGGCTATTATCAGACCCAGCAGCGCGGCTACCGCCGCCACGGCGACCAGATATATGGCTACTAAGCCGATCAGCGAGCGCCTTACTACGGTCAGAACGCTCTCTCCGGGTTCAAGCATGTCCATGTCCGCCGACCGGGAGGCGCCTGTCGCCGATGCTGCGGGTTTAGTGTCCGGTTCCATTTGCAATAATTATATCCTAAAGCAGGCTGGGTTGGGCTTTGGCCGGTTTTTTGCCCAGGTGCTCCCAGGCGCGGACCGTCACTTTGCGCCCTCTTGGCGTTCTTTCCAGCAATCCTATCTGCATGAGGTACGGCTCATAAAAATCTTCTATGGTGGTACGCTCTTCAGCGGTCAGGGCTGCCAGCGTTTCCACTCCCACGGGGCCGCCATTATGATGGGTGATGATTGCCTCAAGCAAGCTGCGGTCGGCGGGGTCCAATCCTAGCGAATCAATTTCCAGCAGGTTCAGGGCTTCGGCGGCGATTTTGGCATCGATGATGCCGTCACCGTTAACATCGGCGTAATCCCGGACCCGTTTTAGCAGGCGGTTGGCAATCCGCGGCGTCAGCCGCGCCCGGCCGGCTAGGAGCTTCGCGGATTCTCCGTCAATTTTTACATTCAAGATACCGGCGGCCCGTACGATTATCTTTTGGATTTCATCCGGATCATAAAATTCCAGCCGGTGAATCATTCCGAACCGGTCGCGCAGGGGCGCTGCCAGGGCCCCGGTACGGGTAGTGGCTCCGATAATGGTGAACCTGGGCAGATCCAGGCGCAGGCTGCGGGCGCTGGGCCCTTTGCCGAGCATGATATCGAGCTTAAAGTCCTCCATAGCGCTATACAGTACTTCCTCGACCACGCGGTGCAGGCGGTGGATCTCGTCTATAAATAAAATGTCGCCGTCCTGGAGGTTCGTCAGTAAGGATGCAAGGTCTCCGGCCCGCTCTATGGCGGGTCCGCTGGTTACCCGTATCTGGGCGCCCATCTCGTTGGCTATGACCGTCGCCATGGTGGTCTTACCCAGGCCGGGCGGCCCGTAAAGCAGCACATGGTCTATAGGTTCGCCGCGTTTCTTGGCGGCCGATATAGCCAATCTCAGGTTCTTCTTCAGCCTCTCCTGGCCCACATAACTTTTAAAGTCTCTGGGGCGCAGAGTCTGTTCCAGTTCCTGCTCTTCCGGCTCATCTTTAACAGATGTATTAACTATCCTGTCAATCGCCATACTATCAGTTTAACATTCGGCCTAATAAAGGGCTGCCGTCTTAGGCATGTGGGAGCCGGCTAAAAGTTTGGCGACTTCTTTGGCCTCTACGGTTTCTTTTTCTAAAAGCGCTTCTTTGAGGGCCTCGAGCTTGGTCATATTCGCTTTTATGACGGCCCGGGCGCGGTTAGCGGCCTCGGTGATAAGGTCCTCTACCTCGTCGTCGATAATCTTCGCAGTCTCATCGGAGTATTGGCGCTCATGCACCAGGCGCTCCATCATTATGCCTTCATCGACATGGAATACCTGGTCGCGCAGCTTTCGGCCCATACCCTGGTTGACAACCATATCGCGGGCCAGTTCAGCCGCCTTCTGTAAGTCGCTCCCGGCCCCGGTAGTAACCCTGTCGTGGCCGTAAATCAGCTCCTCCGCAATGCGGCCCCCGAGCATGCGGGCCAGTACGTCTTTATACTCGATAATGCTGTGGTAGCTCTTGTCTTCAGGAGGGATAAACCATGTTACGCCGCCGGTGGCGCCGCGCGGGATGATAGTGACTTTGTGCACCATATCGCTGTCCGGCAGGACGTGGCCGACGATAGCGTGGCCGGCTTCATGATAAGCAGTCAGTTCTTTGTCCTTTTCGCTCATGACTTTGCTCTTGCGTTCCGGCCCGATAGCGACTTTTTCGAACGCCGATACCACATCTTCGTTCTCAATCACTTTGCGGTTGTGCCTGGCGGCCAGGATTGCGGCTTCGTTGGCGATATTGGCCAGGTCTGCTCCGGAGCTGCCGGCGGTTTTAGCGGCCAGACTGTCTAAGTCCACATCTTTACTGATAGGTTTTTCGCTGAAATGGACTTTAAGAATAGCTTCCCGGTCTTTGCGGTCGGGCAGATCGATGTTTACCCGGCGGTCAAAGCGCCCGGGGCGCAGAAGCGCCGGATCCAGCACGTCGCTGCGGTTGGTGGCTGCCAGTACTATTACGTTCTGGCCCTGTTCAAAGCCATCCATCTCTACCAGTATCTGGTTAAGAGTCTGTTCGCGCTCGTCGTGCCCACCGCCCATTCCGGAACCTCGGCGGCGGCCTACGGCGTCAATCTCATCTATGAATATGATGCAGGGCGCGTTCTTTTTGGCTTTATTGAATAAATCGCGCACCCGGCTGGCGCCCACTCCTACGAACATCTCTACGAACTCCGAGCCGCTGATGGAAAAGAAGGGCGCGTTAGCTTCGCCGGCGACTGCCCGCGCCAGCATCGTCTTGCCTGTCCCGGGCGGCCCCACCAGCAGGACGCCTTTCGGTATCTTGGCGCCGACACCCTCGAACTTCTTAGGATATTTTAGGAATTCCACCACCTCCTGCAAATCCTGTTTGGCCTCTTCGTTTCCAGCGACGTCTTTGAAGTTTATGCGGTCTTTTTCATTCCCGTAAAGCCGCGCCCGGCTTTTACCAAAGCTTAGCGCCTGGTTGCCCTGGCCTTGGGCGCTGCGGAACATAAGTATCAGTATAAAGGCGATTATGACCACCGGCAGGACGCCTGTAAGCAACCCGTACCATAAACCGTTGTTATTGGACTCCGGCTTATTCTCTACGGTTACTTTGCCCTGCTTGAGCCCCTGCTCGTAAATGCTGGAGCCGGCCTCTTTATAAGATTTTTCCGTTGCCTGGTTCTGGCCGACAGGTGTGATATCGAGTTCCTGGTCGCCCTTGACGGTTATCTTGCTGATCTTACCGCTGTTGGCTTCTGAAATGACCTGGGAAAACGGCACGGTCTTGAGCTGGGCCGGGGTATTTACCGCCGCGTAGACGATCAGGCCGAACAAGACCAAAAGCGCCGCAAATCCGGCGTTCTTGAAATGGTTGCGGCCGCCATCACCTCTGCGCCCGCCCATGCGGAACGGTTTTTTCTCCATACCGTAGTATTATATCACCCTGTTAGGAAGCATTTTGCCCCGCTCTTTTAAATCGGACGGACTTTGCCCCCACCTCAATCTCAAACGGAGCTTTTACAGGATGGCGCGAGCCCGGTTTAGATGTCCGGATAGCCACGTTCAGCCGATTGATAGTCCGCTTATCAAAATCCTTCAGGCCGGATCGCCTAAGCCAATGCATCAGAAGCTCGTTCCCCAGCTCTGATGGCAAAGCACTGAACCGCCCGCGGTCAATATCCCCGCCGCGGCTCACGGTACCGGCAAGCTCCTCCAGCCAGGAATCAATCCTGGGAGCAGCGTCTTGGATTTTCCCGATTTGCCGCAGAAATTGCCGGCGCATGGCCGGCGTGACCTTTGGCGTTATGTTCTGCCGTATGTAATTCCTAAGGTAATCCGGGCTTTGGTTGGTCGAATCCTCGCGCCACTTTAGATTTTTTTCTTGGGCGTAATCTAAAATCCGGGCTTTGGTATAGCCCAGCAGGGGGCGCAGAATATCCTTGCTTGAGGATATCGCCACCAGGCCGCGGCGGCCCGTACCCCGCAGCAGGTTGATTATGGCCGTTTCTATCAAGTCATCCTGGTGATGGGCGGTAATAATGGCCTGGGCGCCGTATTTTTTCCGGACTTGTTTAAGGAATCCATACCGTGCCCGCCGGGCAGTCTCTTCGCTTGCGCCGGCGCCCAATTCGCCGTAGCCAGCTTCGAATGGCAGGCCGTAGGCGGCCGCGGCTCCCGCCACCAGCTTCTCATCCTCCCGGCTGTCAGGGCGGATACCGTGGTTAAAATGAGCTACGACCAGCTCTACCTCTGGCAGCCCGCTTAAAAGGTCCAGCAGCGCCATCGAGTCCACCCCGCCGCTGACCGCCACGATATATCTGCCAGGTTCCACTCCTAGTTTCATCCCCCTATTCTAACAGAGGTGAGTTAAGCGGTCAGCGCGGAAATCAGAGCCTTATTAAAGGCCGGCAGGTCATCGGGGTTCCGGCTAGTGATAAGGTTACCGTCGGCCACGCATTCTTCGTCCACCCACTCGGCCCCGGCGTTTCGCATATCATCCTGGATAGTATAGTAACTGGTCATTTTCCTGCCTCTAGCCAGCCCCGCCGATACTAGCAGCCATGGCCCGTGGCAGATTACAGCCGTAGGCTTATTTTGCTCGTCCATCAACTTGGTAATAAAGTCACGGGCTTTCTGCTCCATCCTCAGATGGTCCGCGTTTACTGCCCCTCCCGGGACTACCAGTGCATCATAATCATCTGGTTTGGCCTCGTCCAGAGTTTTATCAACCTTGACCGACTCACCGGGGTCCATGTGTTTAAGACCCTTTATCTGGCCGCTTTTTGGTGAAACGATCTCTACTGTAGCGCCAGCTTCACGCAGCGCTTTGACAGGTTCGGTCAGTTCGGATTCTTCAAAGTAGTCCGTCGCCATAACGGCAATCTTTTTCCCCGATAAATCAGCCATAAATCCTCCTTATCTAAGGCCTCATAATAGCCTCGCTTTTGCCGTACGGCTGTGACATATCTAACTTTTATGCGCTGGCAGGCGGTGCTTAAATATATCTGTAAAGAAGGAGAATTTATGCCGCCACAGGGAATAACCAACGATGAAGACCGCCAGGAAGAACTGCCGCAGGACTATTCGACGCCGTTTTCGGCGCCAAGCGGCGTGGATGACACTACCGACGATACACACCCGGAGGCCGACACTAACGTGGATCCCATGGAACACTACGATGAGGGCATCTCGGGCGCTACCGAGACCTCAGACCCCGGCAGCCGCGGGATATTGGGCTACAGCCCGCCAAACGGGGCCGGCGGTGATAAGGAGGATAAAGAGGGAAAGTAGGCCTTAGGCGCGCTCCAGCCGCCTTTTATGTTTCCGGTACTCATTCTGCGTAAGGTACACCACGACCACATCAAAAATGGTCAGAAGAAGCATGCCGAATGTGAATTTAACCGCCATACGGTAGCTTTGGTAAATTATGAACAGAGCCGTAACGCCTATCAGCGCCAGATAGGCCCATAGGTGGTCCCTGATAACTTCATACACTAGTACGACTTTAACTACGCCGTGGGCCAGCAGGTAAACCGCCCCAAAAGTCAGAGCCGCCCCAGTAAGGTGATGGGCGGTCTTTAATATATGAGTAGCCACGAAATCCTTAGGATCCTCGGAAAGTTCACCATGAGTCAGCCAGCGGGCCAGATGGTTTATCTGCGACGGGCTGATTATCAGCAGCAGGACACCCCCGGCAATTTCCAGCAAACCGTCCAGGCCCTTCAGATAAATGCTGATCCTGAAGGCCTTGTCGGTGGCTGTCCGCGGGTGTTCGGCCGGATTATAATCAGGTGTCGGCCTTCGTTTGTTCGTATCCATGACTTCATTTTAGAACGACAAATGAAAATAACCTTAAAAATGCTATAATAACCCCTTTTCTATGCCAATTTCGCGTATCGGGGCGCTAGCAACCGTACACGAAATTGAGAGGAGGAGGCGAGCCAAGGCTGGAAGTGAGCAAGTGCAACGAGCTCACGGAAGCCGATGTCTCGACTCCGACGAGGCAGGGTAGCTCAGTTGGTTAGAGCACAGGACTCATAAGCCTGGGGTCGCGAGTTCAAATCTCGCCCCTGCTACCACATTATGAAAAAGGCCCCTCGCATGGGCCATTTTTTATCGCTGCAGATTACGTCTAGGCGTCCAGAAGCACCTCGTCCACGGCCAGGATTTCCTCATTAGTCGTAGGCAGCAATATATACGATAGTTGCGGCATTTTAATTTTTCCTTTTTTGTTTTTGTTAACCTGCTTAAGATTAAACTTTAACGGACATAATGTGTCAACGTAAATTTAATTGCTTTTTTTACAGATAAATGGTTAACTTGCGGATGTTAGGAGCTTATCTGTTCTTGGTGAGAATGTTCGGCCCTCATAAGCAAGAGTTCGCAAACCAGGCAAGTAAGGGTCGTACCTAGTAAGAATTAATAAGGAACTAATGCATGTACAAAGTATTTGTAGGCGGTCTGCCTTTCGCGACCACCGACGATGAACTGCGCGAGCTGTTTGCCGCCCACGGCAAAGTAGCCACCGCTAACGTCGTCCGCGACCGCGAGACCGGCCGCAGCAAGGGTTTCGGTTTCGTCGAATTCGAAGACACCGAAGAAGGCAAAGCTGCCGAAAAAGCCCTTAACGGTTCTGAGGTAGGCGGACGCACCATTTCGGTCGCGGAAGCCCGTCCAAAAGAAGACCGTCCCCGCAGTAATAATTGGTAATTTACCAGTTAAGCGTTAAAAAACTCCCTCCCCGGGAGTTTTTTATTTACCCATCGGTCGTCAGCCGCTCCTACGGCTAGGGACTTTGGCGCCCTTTTTACGGGCCTTTGATAAGCCGATAGCTGTAGCCTGCTTCCGGCTCTTTACCTTCTTATTACTGTTCCCAATAGTCAGCTTGCCCTCTTTGCTTTCGCGCTGAGCTTTTTCTACCTCTTTTTGCGCGGCCGGTCCATACTTTGCCATATCCCCTCCTCCTTGCCCGTCTAAGATAATCCATTATTCCAGCAGGCGTATGTAAGATATCTAATACGCTAAGGCAGAGCTTCTGGCTGGGGCGCGTTTCTTAGCTTGATACCGCTAAGTTTGTGGGTCAGCTTAGCGCCGCCTTTGGTTGGTCTGTCCGCTCTTTTGCTTTTATATACCATTATATAGCCGCTTTTGTTAGTCGAGATGACTTGTCTTTTTTCCAGCTTTTGCAGGAGGCTGGACACGGTTTCTCTGGTCAGATTAACTAAGTTACCCAGCTCCTGGTGGGTCACCCGGAATTTAATGGTAGAAGAATCCCCACTTTCTTCGCCATAATGTTTAGCCAAGAAGCGTAAAGCCAGCTCCACTTTTTCAGCCGCATAGTCGCTTGATAGGATCTCCATCTGTTCCATCATCCGGTGCATAAGTTTGACGCCCGATTGCCTGGCCACTTCCATGTACCCGCTATCGCTCAAAAATCTCTCGACGATTTCCTCATATGAGCCATAGGCCGCTTCCACATCCGTCAAAGCGTCATAAAAGTACATCGCGTCCTCCGATTGGATAAGCGGCACCGACTCGCCGGGCCCAAGGATTGCCAGAGTCCGCTCGTTGCCTTTGGCGGTTATGTTATACATCCTGACAAAGCCGGAGATTATGTAATAAATGCGGTCAATCTTATCCCCCTGGTAAATAATCATGTGCCGGTGCGGGAAGTGCCGGTAAGGTAAGCCATTGAATAAATCGGCAATTGACTTCTGGGGCGGCTGGTCGTTCCCGGAAGTTTCTGCGCCGGCTTCCTTCGTTTTCATAACTAGATTCTAAAAGCTCTGCCACCCCGGTTTCTGTAATAAATTCTACGTTTTTAAGCCGGCAGGACAACGCACACCTGCAGGCGTGCTCGGAGTAAACTCCTGTGCGCGGCTTGGTTGACCGAACCTGCGACTATCGCCAGCTAAAGCTGTCGAGTCGCAGAACCGACCCTAGTCCAACTACCACGAAAAAAGCCCCAGCAAGCTGGGACTCTTTTCGTGGTAGCGGGGGCAGGACTCGAACCTGCGACCTCGTGGTTATGAGCCACGCGAGC
>CAMLDA010000009.1 GCA_946478715.1 uncultured Candidatus Saccharibacteria bacterium
GAAGCCCCGGCTCCTGCCGAAGGCGACCAGTCCGGCGGTAATCCAACCGACGCTACCAGCAACGCCCTTTAAGAGGCGAGCTTATGAAAAATCACCTCTGTGAAAACAGAGGTGATTTTCTGTATAATTAGACGGTAATGAACAATAAGGTGCCTATCGTAGCTATAGTCGGCCGGGCAAATGTTGGTAAATCCAGCCTTTTTAACGCCATAATCGGCCGGCGTGAAGCCATAACCAGCAGCGAAGCCGGGACGACACGCGACAGCCTGACCGCCAAGGCCAGCGCCGGCGGCAAGGATTTCTGGCTGGTCGATACGGCCGGTTTAAAATCTGCCGAAGACGAGTTTGAGCTGACAATCCAGGAGCAGATATCGGAAGCGGCAGCGGCCGCGGATATCATCCTGGCAGTCACAGAGGCCGATACCCCCATAACGGATGAGGACAGACGGGTGGCCACCATGGCTTTAAAAAGCCGCAAGCCGGTAGTCCTGCTGGTCAACAAAGCCGATAAGGCGGCGGTTGATACCGATGAGTGGCGGCGGCTTGGGGTGAAAGAGATATTCGCTACCAGCGCTACCCAAAAGACCGGCCTGGACCGGCTTATGGCGTACCTGGCCGGCGAACTGCCCCCGGCCCGCATCCGCAGAAGTTCTGAAGTTATAAAAGTCTCGCTGCTGGGACGGCCTAACGTCGGTAAATCCAGCCTTTTTAACGCGCTCGCCAGGAAACAGCAGGCCATCGTTGCTGACCGGGCGGGAACGACACGCGACGTCAACCGAGCCACCATCAGATTCGAAGGACGGGAAATTGAACTGATGGATACCGCCGGTATCCGCCGCTCCGGCAAGATTGAGCGGGGAGTCGAACAATTCAGCGTGCTGCGGGCGCTGGCAGCGGTAGAAGAGTCTGATATCTGCCTGCTGCTGATGGATGCTAACGAACTTAACGTCCAGCTGGACCAAAAGATAGCCGGGCTCATCAAAGAGGCGGGCAGGGGTCTTATTTTGGTCGTCAGCAAATGGGACTCCGTTGATAAGGACGCTTTCACCCACGACCAGCTGAGCCCTCAGATAGCCGCTAATTTTGACTTTGTCCCCTGGGCGCCGCTTATATTTACCAGCTCCGAAACCGGGCAGAACGTAGCAAAGATATTTGAACTCGTCGTCGAGATTCATGAGCAAAGGCAGCTGCGGGTAAAGACCAGCGAACTGAACCACTGGCTAAGGCAGGTGGTGAATGACCACCCGCCCGCAGGGCTGAAAAACCGGCAGCCAAAGCTCAATTATATGGTCCAGGAAGAGAATGAATTCCCGAATTTCAAAGTGTTCGGCGCCCACACTAAATTCCTGCATTGGAGTTATAAAAGGTACATGGAGCGTAAGTTCCGTGAACAGTGGCCTCTTACGGGCACGCCGCTCAAGTTCTGGTTCATAGAGAAACATTAGAGCATAGGATTTAAAAAGTATGGCCTTATTCCAAAAGAAACCCCAGGTACAGTCCGGAACACCCCTATATACGCTTGGCGCCCATAAGGTCATCCTGATAATCGGCCTGGGTAACCCCGGGAAAGAATACATCGGCACCCGGCACAATATCGGATTCGATGTACTGGATGATTTCGCCTCTAAGAACGGTTTTCCGGGCTGGCTATCCAAAAAAGACCTTAAGAGCGACATTTCCACCCATACCTTAGGCGAAAGCCAGGTGATTTTATGCAAACCCCAGACATTCATGAACAGCAGCGGTGAAGCCGCCCAAGCGGTGCAGCGTTTTTACCGGGTTTATAACCAGAATACTTTGGCTGTTTATGACGAGCTGGCGATTCCTTTCGGTGCTCTGCGCACCAGATTCGGCGGCAGCGACGGCGGACATAACGGCGTAAAATCGCTTATCCGGCACTTAGGGGATGATTTTGGACGCCTCCGGCTGGGAATCGGCTCCGATATTTCCGCGAAGGCTGTAGCCGCGGATTTCGTCTTAGGCCGGTTCACTAAGGATGAACAGGAGGTCCTGCCGCGGATTATCAGCGAAGCGAGCGTTATGGCCACCGAATTCATCTTTGGAGGCCAGCTTCCGCACGAAACCCGTTCAGTAGTTTAAGCCGCCGGCTTGTTAATAATGGCTATAACCTAAAAGCCACCGGAGGGGGTGGGCACCGCCGGTGGCTATTACACCCTTCAACCCCACCGTGAGCGAAGCGTACGATGTCCGAAATATTAACGGTACTATCGAGCCAATCAGCCTTACGGCCGAAAATCCATCAGGACTCGCTGACCCACATTGATGGGTCCTGCCGGGAAAAACCGACAGGGCATGAGTTAAAGGGATTAGTTTGTTTAAGAGTTTTCCCTCACCGCTTCCGTGGTTTTATAAACATGAGCAATTGTCGCTGCCGGTCCTTCCTTATAAACTAAAGGCAGGGAAAAACCAAAAAAGCGGTAAGGGATACCAGTCGGTAAGTGGAGGGTACAACTTATATCCGGCCGGAACTCTTAAACAATCTAACAAAGTGTTAGAAATGGGGGGTATAAGGTACAGTAAGCCACATAATTTGACTTACAGCTTGCAATTTTAGCAATAAAATGACTTTGTGTCAATACTAGAATATTTATGACTCAAAATGTCAATATGCTTAAGGTTACGGACGCCGGATTTCCGGAAATCTTAAGGAGCATCCCTTCGCCGCCTGAACAGATATATTGGTATGGTCAGCCTTTTGAGGAATGGGTGGACAGACCAAAAGTAGCCATTGTCGGCAGCCGTAAGATGAGCGAATACGGCCGGCAGGTAACCTGCGGCCTGGCCGGGACATTAGCCGCCGCCGGAGTGGTGATTATAAGCGGACTGGCCCTTGGCACAGACGTGACCGCGCACAAGGCGGCTCTTGCCGCCGGCGGAACGACCGTAGCCGTAATAGCTACCGGGTTGGACTATATAACCCCTCGCAGCAACTTCTATGTAGCCAGGCAGATTATCCAAACCGGCGCCATTATAAGCGAGAGGCCGCCGGGCCAGGCAATCCATCTGGGGCTATTCGTATCCCGTAACCGTATTATCAGCGGCTTGGCCGATATAGTCCTTATCCCGGAGGCCGGCTTAAAGAGCGGCAGCCTGCACACCGCCCGCTTCGCTCTTGAACAGGGAAAGACGGTCATGGCGGTGCCGGGCAATATAAACAATCCGGGCAGCGAAGGCTGCAATAACCTTATTAAAAGCGGCGCCATACCCGTCACTTCGGCGGATGATATATTTTTTGCTCTTAATATGCCGCTTGAAAAAGCCCGGCTCAAAAAAGCTTTCAGGGGGACGCCGGACGAATCCAGGATAATCGAGATTTTAAGAGAAGGCTCGCTGGACCAGGAAAATCTGGCGATGGCCGCCGGCCTGGACGGAGCCACTCTTGCCAGCACCCTCACCGCCTTGGAGCTGGGAGGCCATATCAGACCGGCAGGAGCCGGGAACTGGACCTTGGCCTGACTTTTATTGGAATAATCGGTAATTAGCGGTTCCGCTCTGTGTTAATATGTGCGTTATATGGCCAAAAACCTTGTGATTGTAGAGAGCCCCGCAAAGGCAAAAACCATCGGCGGCTTTTTAGGATCCGACTATAAGATAATGAGCAGCTTCGGGCATATCCGCGACCTGCCTAAAAAGGGTATCGGAGTGGATGTCAAAAAGAAGTTCGAGCCGACTTATGAAGTAAGCCCCGATAAGCAGAAGGTAGCCGCTGAACTTAAGAAGGCCGCCAAAGGCAAGACCGTATGGCTGGCGAGCGATGAAGACCGCGAAGGCGAAGCTATTGCCTGGCATATAACCAACGTGCTTGGGCTGGACCCTAAAAAGACGAACCGCATCGTCTTTCATGAAATAACCAAGCCGGCAATCACCTCCGCTATTCAGAAACCGCGGACCATAGATATGAAACTGGTCGACTCTCAGCAGGCCCGGCGCATCCTTGACCGCCTGGTGGGCTATGAACTGAGCCCCGTCTTATGGAAAAAAGTGCGCACAGGCCTGTCAGCCGGAAGGGTCCAAAGCGTCGCCGTCAGGCTAATCGTGGAGCGCGAAAGAGAAATCAAGGACCACTTGTCTGAAAGTAACTATAAAGTCACCGCCGTCTTCAGCGCCAAAAAAGAGGATTTAGCTGCCGAATTAGATAACAGGCCCTCCGATGACAAAACCGCTAAAAGATTTCTAGAATCCCTGCCGGGGGCCACATTTACCGTAGGCAAGGTGGAGCAAAAGCCCGGCAGCCGCAGCCCCAGCCCGCCTTTCACTACCAGCACTCTGCAGCAGGAAGCCGCCCGGCGGCTTGGGTTCTCGGTCCGCCAGACTATGACATTGGCTCAAAAGCTGTACGAAAGCGGGCATATAACATACATGCGTACCGACAGCACTAATCTCTCGCCTTTAGCCATAGATGCGGCCGCCAAATACATAAAGAGCCAGTTCGGTGAAAACTATCTGCAAACCCGCCAGTATAAGACCAAGACGGCCGGCGCCCAAGAGGCGCATGAGGCCATCCGGCCTACCAACCCGTCCAAGCTTTCAGCCGGCGCCGACAGCGGCCAGAAGAAGCTTTATGAACTGATATGGCGGCGGATGCTGGCCAGCCAGATGGCGCCGGCCAATATTGAAAAGACCGAAATTACTATCGATATCAAAGGCCGTACAGAAAAATTCCTGGCTAGCGGCGAAGTGCTGGTATTTGACGGCTATTTCAAAGTTTACGGCGGTGGCAAGGAAGATAAGATACTGCCCGCCGTGGCGGCCGGAGACCAGCTTAAGCTGAAATCGGCCGCGGCCCTGGAAACGCTCAGCCGCGCGCCGGCACGGTATTCCGAAGCCGGCCTTGTGAGGAAGCTGGAAGAGCTCGGTATAGGCCGCCCCAGCACCTACGCACCTACCATAGGCACTATCCAGGACCGTGGGTACATCGAAAAGAAAGACGTGGAGGGGGAAGAAAAAGAGCTTAAAGAGCTGGTACTGGAAGGCCGCAAAGTAGAAGAAAAAGTCCAGAAAGTCACTGTGGGCGCCGACCGCAACAAACTGCTGCCGACACACCTGGCGGATATGGTGACTGATTTCCTGATGAAGTACTTCGCCAGCATCATGGATTATGATTTTACCGCCAAGGCGGAGGACCAGTTCGACCACATCGCCGACGGTAAACTGAAATGGCAGGATGCCCTGGAGAATTTCTACGTGCATTTTCATCCTCTGGTCAAAAAGTCGGAATCAGCCGACCGGGCAGAGGCCGCTCAGGCCAGGCAATTGGGCAAAGACCCTAAAACGGGCCGGATAGTAGTGGTCCGATACGGCCGATACGGTCCGGTGCTGCAGCTTGGCGAAGCCGGCGAAGACGTGGCCGAAGATGCCCCCAAACCGATTTTCGCGCCTCTTCCGGAAGGCGCTGATATGGATTCCATCACCTTGGAGCAGGCCTTGCCGATGTTCAAGCTTCCCAGGCTGGTAGGCAAAACGGAGGACGGGAAAGATATTACTGCTAATATCGGGCGCTTCGGGCCTTATGTGCAGGTAGAAAAAACCTTTGTCAGTATCAAGGGCCAGGATCCTATGAGGATATCCGAAAGCGAAGCCCGTGCTCTCATAAAGGAGAAGCAGGCGGCAGAAAAGAAACGCGTCATTGCCGATTTTGGAAAGATAAAGGTATTGAACGGCCCCTACGGCCCTTACGTGACCGATGGAAAAGTAAATGCCAAGATACCAAAAGACGTAAAACCAGCCTCTGTCACCGAGGAAAAAGCCAAGAAACTGCTAGCGGAAGCGCCCTCTAAACCAAGAAGGCGGTTCACCAAATCAGCTAAAAGGTAGCTGGTTATCCACAAGAATTGTGGTGTAGTAAAACAAACATAAACGGATATGTGCGCATACGTCTAATTCGTGATAGAATAAATGTGGATAATTTTTTGTTTGACATTTAAAAATTTAAGTTTTATAATTAGTCAGACAAATCTAATCAGGAGTCCGTTTAACAGATACCGATATGGAACAGGAAGCCCAGAACCAGACCACCCAGCTCGATGTTGAAGGAGCCGTCAAAGACATCCTTGGAACTATTGAGCGCGAAAGAGAGCGTGAAATCATTTCGCGCCGGTTCGGCCTGTTCGATCGCCGGGAAACCCTGGAACAGATCGGCGAACTGCTTGGTATTACCAGGGAACGGGTAAGGCAGCTGGAAAAGGCGGTCATAACGCGCCTGAAGGCCGCCGCCGAAAAGGACCTGCCGCACATCGGCCGCGTAGAGGAAGTACTATCGGCCCATCTTAATGACATGGGCAAAGTCGCCCGAGTAAGCGACATAAGCGAACGCCTGACCCCAAATAACACCAAGACCGACCAGGCCCGCGTAGCCTTTCTGGCCAACCTCAGCCCTGGTATCGCCGTCATCGATGATAACGACCATTTCTTCCACTCCATAGGCCTGGCCGCTGAACATACCGAAAAGAACATCCGCGACCATGTCGGCCGTATCATAGAGGCCATAAAGGGCATCGGCGAACCTACCGACATCAACAAAGTTGCCGAAAAAATCGGCAGCTCCGATGTTAAGCACACCGAAGCCCTGGCCGGTATATCCAAGAATATCGCTACCTTGAACGGCCGCTGGGGATTAGTGAAATGGCCGATGGTTAACCCCAAGAACATCCGCGACAAGATTTATGTGATACTGCACGACAATAAGAAACCGATGCACTTCAACGAGATTGCCGAAGCCATCAAAAGCAGCAACCTCCGCCGCAAGGATGTCACTACCCAGGCAATCCATAACGAACTTATCAAGGATTCGCGCTTCGTCCTCATAGGGCGCGGCATATACGCCCTGAAGGAATGGGGCTACAAGAAAGGCACCGTTGCCGACGTGATTGCCGAAGTCCTGCGCAAAGAAGGCGGGCCGCTGCACCGCGACGAAATAGTCCGCCGCGTGCTGAAGAGCCGCCAGGTAAAAGAGACCACCATTCTGCTGAACCTGCAGGGCAAACCCCAGTTCAAGCGGGTCGCCAAAGCTACATACGCCTTATCTGAGTAATATGCCCTTGCACCCCTTATGGCATAAGGGGAATAGAGCGTATAATAAAAATAGCCTATGGGACTGTTTGCGAACTCCAAATATAAGATAGAAGCGGCGCATGATAACGTGCTGCTGATGCTGGAGATTCCGCGGACCAACGATAAGAAAGAACTGGCTGCCGAGCAGATGCTGGCGGCGCTGCATGGCATACTTAGGACCAAGCGCGAGCTTAAGCTGTCCGGTACCCTGCAGGAGCATATCAGCCTGGAAATCGCCGCTATAGGCCAGCGTATCCGTTTTTATATCTGGACGCCTAAGCACCTGCAGGCCTTCGTAGAAGGCCAGATTTACGCCCAGTATCCAACCGTGCAGATATTCCAGCAGGAAGAAGATTATGCCGACCGGCAGCTGCGCCAGACCGTGGTGCACACCTCCGAGCTCACCCTTACGACCGACGAGACCATCCCAATAAAAACCTTTCCCAGCTTTGAAGTGGACCCCTTGGCGGCCATCACGGCCACCCTGGCGAAACTGGACAAAGAAGACGAAGAGATGTGGATCCAGATAATGGCCCGGCCGGTTCATGACGACTGGCACCGCAAAGGAGCCCGGATGGTTACCCGTATCAAACGGGGCGGGGGAGTATTCAGCGGCGGCTCGATGATGGGCTACACAGCTGAAGCCCTGGCGGCTTTGGTGCGCCCACCGCAAGGCGGCGATACCAAAGAACCCGAACTGTCCGAAAGGGATAAATCACGCATAACAGCCATCCAGGAGAAGGGAAACAAGCTGGGATATCAGGTTAAGATTCGCCTGCTTTATGCCGGGCATGACCAGCACACCGCCCGACTTCGGATGCAGGCGCTGGTAGGCGCCTTTAAGCAGTTCAATACTACTAATCTGAACGGTTTCGCTGCTAAGGACCCTAGTTTTAACCGGGATAAACAGCTGGAGTATCAGACGCGTTTCTTCATAGATCACGGCTACATCTTAAATATCGAGGAGTTAGCCAGCCTTTTCCATCTGCCCCACACGTCCGTAGAAACACCCAATATCGTCTGGGCCACTACCAAGACAGCCGAACCGCCGCCAAATGTGCCCATCCAGGTTCCCGGCAACGAAAAGGATATCAGCCTGTTGGGAGTGACCAACTTCCGGGGCACCAATACGGTGTTCGGCCTGTACCGGGTCGACCGGGGGCGGCATGTATATATACTCGGCCAGACAGGTACCGGAAAATCAGGCGGCCTTGAACTGCTTACATTATCCGATATTTATTACGACCAAGGTTTCGCGGTCATCGACCCGCACGGGGATTACGCCCAGCATGTGTTGAGTTTTATACCGCAGAGGCGGTTAGACGATGTGGTTTACTTCAACCCGGCCGACACGGCTTATCCCATCGGCTTCAACCCGCTTGAGATTACCGATCCGTCACTGAAAGGGCATATCAGCTCGGAGCTGGTTGGGGTGCTTAAGCGCCTGTTCGCAGACAGCTGGGGCCCCCGCCTGGAATATATCCTGCGCTACAGCCTGCTGGCGCTGCTCGACTACCCGAACTCCACCATGCTGGACATCACCCGGCTTCTGACCGATAAGAAATTCCGCGCCAAGGTCATATCTTATATCGATGACCCGGTGGTCAAGAACTTCTGGGTTACGGAATTCGCCAGCTGGAATGATAAATTCGCTTCTGAAGCCGTAGCACCCGTGCTCAACAAGGTTGGCGCCTTTACGGCCAATCCTATGATAAGGAACATCATCGGCCAGCCCAAAAGCACCTTTAACATACGGCGCATAATGGACGATGGCAAAATCCTGATAGTCAATCTCAGCCGCGGCCTGATGGGGGAAGACAACGCCGGGATTCTAGGCGCTATGATGGTTACTAAGATACAGCTGGCAGCTATGGGCCGGGCCGACATGCCCCAGGAGCAGCGCCGGCCGTTCTATTTATACGTGGATGAATTCCAAAACTTCGCCACTGATTCATTTGCCACTATCTTAAGCGAAGCCCGGAAATACGCCCTTAACCTGACTGTGGCCAACCAGTATATCTCCCAGATGAGCGAGACCGTACGGGACGCCGTATTCGGCAATGTCGGCACTATAGTATGCTTCAGAATCAGTCCGGATGACGCGCCGTTCCTTCAGAAATACTTTGAACCGCAATTCGAGGCGCCGGACCTTATCCAGCAGCATTCACGCTTCTTTGTGACTACCATGATGATAAATGATGAAAAAGCGCCGGCTTTTTCGGCTAAAACATTAAATCTGCCATCGCCTCCCGAAGATCCGACAGACCGGATAGTAAGCCTATCACGGGAGCGCTATGCCCAGGAGCGCCAAGCCGTTGAAGAAATCGTAAGGCGCAACGCCGGCCTGGATGATATACCTGCCGCCCAGCCGCCGCAAGCTAGCCAGCCGGCAAAGCCTAAGACCCAGGCTCAGCTGGAAACACTGGATAAGATTGATAAGCAAACCTCGGCTAACGATTCAGTCAAAAAGGCGGTAGGCTCAAATATCCTCCAGTCCCTGACGGGAGCAGCCCGTGCCGCAGAAGCCCCGGACAGCCCGAAAAAAAGGCGCAGAGGCAAGCGCGGCGGTAAAAAAAACCGTAAAGCCACTGCCGTTTCTACATCCGAAGCCTCACCGGCCAGCCAGCAGGGCGAGGAAGTGATTCACCTGCGCTAACCTGCTGCTGGTAAGTTTTTATTTTCCAGGTTATCAAGAACATTTTACGAACACGATATATAGATAGTTAGCATGGCAGTAAAGAGCAGTTTTTGTAAGGCAAGGCCGCAATAGGGCAGCCTGCAGGAAATATTAAATAAAAATATAAGCGCGGGCGCAGACGAGGAAGCTGGCCAGAGGCGGGGCAATACATATTCCGTCGATAGATATCATGTCGCACAATGTATATTTTGCGACTTACCATCTATAGTTAACCGATGATTAGCCATACCTCTTTTGACAGGGGTAAATCATCTAATTTTACTAAATATTCTTAAAAGCCCATGCTCGCGTCGTTTTTATATATTAAATATTTACATTTGTCTGGCTGCTCCATATACCCAGCGTCCCCCGCGTGAAATCATACTAGTTATCCACAGCCATTTCACGTATTTGACTTTTTGTACTTTCATATCATTTTATAGTTTTTCCCCTGCCTTCCCTATTTTTATGTATTATTTGACTTTTGCTAAAATAGTACCCTGCTATAGTTTTTTGGCACTCTGAATTAATTACTATAACTTGAACAAAAAACGAACATGAGGCAGGGTAAGACTCCTGGATATATAATATAAAGATGAGCGTTTTAGAGGAGCCGATGGTCTTCGTTGATATAGAAACCACCGGTATGAGCTTTAGCCGTGGGAGGATCATAGAGGTGGCTGCTTTGAAGGTCCAGGGCGGCAAGGTGGTCCAGATTTTTTCCAGCCTTGTTGACCCGGGCATGGAGCTGCCCCCGTTCATAACAGGACTTACGGGAATCAGCGGTTCGCAGTTATCCGGCGCCCCCAGTTTTTATGATATTGCCGATGAACTATATGGCATGCTGGACGGCGCCGTGTTTACGGCCCATAACGTACGTTTTGACTATGGCTTTTTAAAGCACGAATTCCAAAGAGGCGGTAAAAAATTCAGCCCGCGCATGCTATGTACGGTAAAACTATCCAGAGCGCTCTACCCTGCCGTTCGCGGCCACAAGCTTCAGGACCTGATTGACCGCTGCGAGCTGCGGGTAGCCGCCAGGCATCGGGCCTACGATGACGCTGAAGCTATGTGGCAATTTATACAACATATCCAACGGAACTTCCCTGCTTCGGTCATCGAAGCGGCCTTGAAGCAGCAGCTGAAATCTCCCACCGTACCCAGGAACATTGAGCCGGAAATCCTGCGCGGCTTACCTGAAGAGCCGGGCGTCTACATCTTTGAAGACGATCAGGGCCGGCCGCTCTATATAGGAAAGAGTATCAACATAAAGAAGCGTGTGAT
>CAMLDA010000010.1 GCA_946478715.1 uncultured Candidatus Saccharibacteria bacterium
GGGGTGAGCAGAAACAGCGGCAGGTCAAAGACCATATGACCTGGGCCGAAGAACGCGGATTACTTGATTTTGAACGCGGAGCAAAGGTGGCGGGTGCCAAGTTTTACTTTACTAAAGGCTCTCTGGTAGAGCTGGAGTTCGCCGTGCTGCAGCTGGGACTTAAACTGGCAAAAGAGCAGGGTTTCACGCCTATGCTGGTGCCGCATATGGTCAGCGGCCGGATAATTGACGGCGCGGGTTTTACCGCCAAAAGTGATGATGAGAAACAGATTTACAAGATTGAAGATGAAGACCTGAATCTGATTGCCACCGCCGAGATCCCGCTCACCGGCTACCACGCCGACGAGATTCTGACGGAAAGCGAGCTGCCGCTGCTTTATGCCGGTTACAGCCCGGCCTACCGCATGGAAGCCGGCGCCTACGGCAAGCACAGCCGCGGGCTTTACCGCGTGCACCAGTTCAACAAACTGGAGCTTTATATATTCTGTAAGCCGGAAGAATCGGAACAGTGGCACCAGTAGCTGCTGGCGTTAGAGGAAAGCCTGTGCCAGGCTTTGGAAATCCCTTACCGGGTCGTGCGTATCGCTGCCGGCGACCTGGGCGCGCCCGCATATAAGAAGTACGACGTGGAATACTGGACGCCGGTTGATAATTCTTACCGGGAGCTGATGAGCGTCAGTAACGTAACAGATTACCAGGCCCGCCGCCTGAATATCCGCTAGAAAAAAGCCGACGGCTCTACGGGTTTCGTCCATACGCTTAACGGCACCATGGCCGCTATGAGCCGCGTCCCGATCGCTTTGATAGAGAACCGCCAGGACGAGCAGGGCAACGTATCTGTCCCGGCCGCCCTGCAGCCTTACATGCCCGGCCAAACCCAGCTGTAGAGTTTAATCAAAGCTTGCGTTAGAATATATAGGAAGTTTTTCAAACATTTCTGAAACTTTTGGAGGTTTTGATTGGCATTAATAAATACTAAAGTCTTAAAACGTGTTTTAGGCGACCCGCAAGCCGCTACCCTTAAGCGGCTGCGAAGGCGTGCAGCCAAGATTAATGAGCTTGAGCCTAAATACAAAAAAATGACGGACAAGCAGCTAAAGGCCCAGACCGACGTTCTTAAGAAACGGCTGGAAAAAGAATCTTTAGACGACATCCTGCCGGATGCTTTCGCCGTAGTGCGCGAAGCCGCGCGCCGCACGCTTGGCCAGCGCCATTACGACGTCCAGATGATCGGCGGCATGGTGCTGCATGAAGGCAAAGTCGCCGAAATGAAAACCGGCGAAGGCAAGACGCTGGTCGCCACGCTGCCGCTGTACCTGAACGCGCTGGAAGGCAAGGGCGCGCACCTGGTAACCGTCAACGACTACCTGGTACGGCGTGACGCCGGCTGGATGGCTCAGGTTTATGACTTTTTGGGCTTAACAGTAGGGGTGGTAATCCCGGACGAATCATTCATTTATGACCCGGAATATTCAGACGACAGCCATGTGGACCCGCGCCTGCGGAACCTGCGCCCGGCCAGCCGCCAGGAAGCTTATAACGCCGACATCACCTATGGCACGAATAATGAATACGGCTTTGATTATCTGCGGGACCACATGGTCCGAGAAGTCGACCAGCTGCGCCAGCGCGACCTGCATTACGCCATCGTTGACGAAGTAGACAGCATTCTGATTGACGAAGCCCGTACGCCGCTGATTATCAGCGCGCCGGCTACCGCCAGCGGTGCCGCCTACGCCCAGTTCGCTAAAATCGTCCGCAACCTTAAAGAGACCGAGCACTTTGAAAAGGACGAAAAGCGCAAAAGCGTGGTCTTGACCGACGCCGGCGTGGAGCTGGTTGAGAAGATTTTAGGGATAGAGAACCTGTACGCTACCGCAAACCTGCGGACAATATACCACCTGGAGCAGGCCCTGAGAGCGCAGGCCCTTTTCCACCGTGACAAAGATTATGTGGTGACCCGCGAGGGTGAAATCGTAATAGTAGACGACTTTACAGGCCGCCTGCTGCGCGGCCGCCGTTACAATGAAGGTCTTCACCAGGCCATAGAAGCTAAAGAAGGTGTGGAAGTCCAGGAAGAAAGCATGACTCTGGCGACTATTTCCTTCCAGAATTACTTCCGGCTGTATAAGAAACTGTCGGGCATGACCGGTACCGCCAAGACAGAGGAAGAGGAGTTCCATCAGGTTTATAAGATGGAAGTGGTAGAAGTCCCGACCAACCGGCCGATGGTCCGTGAAGACCTGCCGGACCGTATCTACCGGAGCGAAGACGGCAAGATGAAGGCCATAGTCAAAGACGTAAAGGAACACCAAAAGCGCGGCCAGCCGGTGCTTATCGGTACTGTCAGTATTGAAAAGAATGAAAAATTATCGTCCATGCTTAAGTCGGCCAAAGTGCCGCACGAAGTGCTGAACGCCAAGAATAACGAGCGCGAAGCCGCTATCGTTGCCAAGGCCGGCGAAAAAGGCGCCGTCACGCTGGCTACCAACATCGCCGGCCGGGGTACCGACATCGTTCTGGGAGAAGGCGTAGCCAAACTTGGCGGTTTGTTCGTGCTGGGAAGCGAGCGCCATGAATCGCGCCGCATAGATAACCAGCTGCGCGGCCGGGCCGGGCGGCAAGGCGACCCCGGCAAGAGCCGTTTCTATGTGTCCACCGATGACGACCTGATGCGCATATATGGCGGCGAACGGATTGCCGGCATAATGGACCGCCTGAAAGTTGACGAAGAGACGCCAATCGAAAGTAAGATGATTACCAAGAGCCTGGAAGGCGCCCAAAAGAAGGTTGAGGGCTTTAACTTTGACCAGCGGAAGAACGTGGTCCAGTACGACGATGTCATGAACCGACATCGCCGGGCTATTTACGCCATGCGCCGGGAAGTGCTGCGCGCCGATGATATCAGCGCCCGCATCAAAAAGATGATAAATGAGGAATCTGAGTGGCTGACCAATCATCCTGAATCCACCAGCGATATGTACGAATCGGTACTGACCGAAAGCTTCCCATTTGACGACAAGACTCTGGATAAGCTGTTCGACAGCCCGGCCGACAAGTTCCAGGAAGAACTGGAAAAAGCCGCCGCCAAGCTATACAAAGCCCAGGAAAAACTATTCACCCCCGAAGTTATGCGCAAAGTGGAGCGCGATATCTTCCTGCAGGTACTGGATAATCTGTGGATGCAGCATCTGGAGAACATGGACCACCTGCGCGAGGGCATCCACTGGATAAGCGTGGGCCAGCGCGACCCGCTCGTGGAATACCGCCGCCAGGGAGGGATTATCTTTGATGAGATGCAGGCCAACCTGCGCCACGAAATTGTGCGGGCCATCGCTCATGCCCAGCCGGTAGACGCTTCGCTTACCGAAGCGGTTGATACGGAGCTGACCCGGGCCGCCGCCGGTTCAGTTGATAACGCCGGCCAGATTACCCGGGCCGAACAGTACGACGAAGGCGATTTCAAATCAGAACGCAAGGAACAGGAAGAAGAAGCCCGGGCGCACTCCAAGCGCAAAAAGGCCCGCAAGGCCGAACGCCAGCGCAAAAAGAAATCATCCGCCAAGAAGAAGAAGAGAAAGTAGGGCAGTCCCACCGTGAAGCATACAGTTACCGAAATCGAACTTAATAATGGCGCCAAAGGGCTTTTGGTTAACGTGCCCGGCGCTACAGTTATGGATTTTGAATTCAATTTCCGGGCCGGCGAATACCTGGTGGACCGCAAAAAGTGGGAAGTGCCGCACCTGATGGAGCACGTACTGTTGGGCGCGAATAAATTCATTCCAAAAGCCAGGCTGTTCCAAGCCGAATTCGAAAAGAACGGGGCGGGGAATAATGCCAGTACCGGCCTGTACCATATAACTTACGAGGCCGAGTGCGCAGATTTTGAATGGCAGCGCATCCTGGAGCTTATGGTCACGGCAATCAGCCAGCCTCTGTTCCTGATGGAGGAGTTCAAAGCCGAGTACGGCAACGTTAAAGACGAGCTTACCGCCCGCTCCAATAACCACTTCCGCACCCTTAGCCTGACCGTCCGCGAAGCCCATGGCCTGCTGGCTATGACCGACAGGGAGCGCCTAAAACAGATTAAGAACGTCCGGCGTAAAGACCTGGTGGAGCATTACCAAAAAACCCACACCACCAAGAACCTGCGGTTCGTCATCGCCGGCAATATGCAGGGCCGGACAAACAAGATAAAGCAGATGCTGGAAGGCTTCGGTCTTCCCAAGGGGCGCAGCCTGATGGAGCTTCCCAAGGAACGGCCGCTTTGCCTGGAGCAGCCGGTATTCATCGCCAGGCCTTCGGTGAAGAACGTTTATTTTGAAATGGAGACATTCGCTCTGCAGCGATTCGAAGATGACGATATGGACGCCCTGGAACTGGTCAACGGCATGCTGACTGCGACGTTATACTCGCGCATTCTGGGCGAAGCCCGGGAACGCGGCCTGGTATACAGCATGGGTTCCGGCATAGATATCATGCGCGATGTCACCGGCTGGTGGTTCTCGGCCCAGGTTATCAACAAGAACGCTCCGCCGCTGTTTGATATCATCTGCCGCGAACTTACCCGGGTGAAACAAGGCGATATCAGCCCGGAGGATCTGGAGGCCGCCAAGCAATACTGGCTGGGAAGGCACCAGCGCAGCGCCCAGACCGTGGCCGGGACGATGGCCGGATACACGGGGCGCTATTACTTTGATGAAATCGTGAATGACTACGAATCAATTCCCGAGCGTATCCGGGCGGTAACAGCCAAGCGTATCCAGGACGCATCCCAGCGGATGTTCAGCGCCGGTATCGGCGGGCTGGGGGTCCTTGGAGGCGCCAGCCGCAGCCGCGAACTGGCCGACCAGTTGAATGAACAGGTCCAGCCTCTATGGAAGAATTAAAAAACCAGGCAAGACATCTTCGCTCAGAGCTTAACCAGATCGTTGCTAGCCTAGATTTGACCAAATCAGAAAAAGAATTAACGGATCTGCAGACCCTAATGGGGCAGCCCGATTTTTGGCAAGATAGTCAAAAAGCTCAAAGTATTTCTAAGCAAGAAGCGGCTTTGCGGGCTAGAATTGGACCATGGCAAAAAATCCAAAAAGACTTAAGCGACATCGAAGGATTGCTAAAGCTTGAAGATGAGACTTTGGAAGATGAACTTCAAGGCCAGCTTGACCGGCTTGGAGATGAGATTAATCGGCTCAAAAAAGATCTGCGCTTTCGGGGGCCGTATGACGACCATGACGTCATCCTGAGTATTTACGCGGGGGCGGGCGGGACCGACGCCCAGGACTGGGCCCAGATGCTGGAGCGCATGTACCTGCGCTGGGCCGAGAAAAGCGGCTGTAAAGCCAGCGTCGTGGACGAAAGCCCCGGCGAAGAAGCGGGCATAAAAAACGCCACGGTTGAAATCACCGGCGGCAGCTACCTTTACGGTAAATTATCCGGCGAACATGGCGTGCACCGCCTGGTGCGCCGCAGCCCGTTTAATTCCGCGGGCAGCCGCGAGACCAGCTTCGCGAAGGTGGATGTTCTGCCGCTGATTGACCGGCCGGGCGAACTTGAACTTGACGACAAGGATCTTAAGGTTGACGTATACCGCGCCGGCGGCCACGGCGGCCAATCAGTCAACACAACGGATTCAGCCGTCCGTATAACCCATATCCCTACGGGTATTTCCGTAGCCATCCAGAACGAGCGCAGCCAGCTGCAGAATAAAGAGACCGCGCTTGGCATACTGCGGTCCCGCCTGGTGCAGCTGCAACTGGAACAGCACGCTGCCACGCTGGCGGATATAAAAGGCCCCAACCAGGCCGTGGAGTTCGGCAGCCAGATACGGAATTATATCTTAGACGACCGTATCGTAAAGGACCTGCGGACCGGTTATGAATCCCACGACCCGCAGAAGATCCTGGACGGCGACTTGGACCCGCTTATAGATGCCTGGCTTAAAAAGCTTTAAAGCACCGGCATCCATAACGCTTTTGCTATACTATTAGGCGATGATACTGCTCGATAGAGTGAGTAACCATAAGACACCCCTTCGGTGTTTCTTATCGCGCCGGGTGCGGAATGAATCCGCATCTCGGGCTATCTTCCCGAGGAATAAATAATGATACTTTTAGACAGAGTGAGTAAAACCTATAACCGCCGAGGGCCCGCGCTGGAGCGCGTCAGCCTTCATGTGGAGCCTAAAGAATTCGTCATTATCGTCGGGCCTTCGGGCGCTGGCAAGTCCACGCTATTCAAACTGCTTACCCGAGAAGAAAAACCCACCAGCGGCAAGATAATCGTGGGCGGGATTGATTATGAACATCTGCAGGACCGCGACGTCCCGCTGCTGCGCCGGAAAATCGGCGTGGTCTTCCAGGACTTCAAACTCCTTAATAACAAGACCGTCTATGAAAACGTGGCCTTTGCTCTGGAAATCGCCGGCATCACAACCGGTGAGATAAAGCATACCGTGCCTAAAGTACTGGATGTGGTGGGGCTGAAAGGAAAAGAGAATAATTATCCCCTGGAACTGTCCGGCGGCGAACGCCAAAGGGTGGCTATCGCCAGGGCCATAATCCGGCAGCCAAAGATATTGATTGCCGATGAGCCCACCGGCAACCTGGATCCCAAACACGCTTGGGATGTCATTAAGGTCCTGGAAAAAATAAACCGCTTCGGTACAACGGTGCTCCTGACCACTCACAACCAGGAAATCGTAAGCGCCCTGAAACGCCGGGTGGTCACCATCCGCGACGGCCGGATAGTCTCTGACAGGGCGGTAGGATAGCGCGAAAGTTCTATGAAAGACCATAAATACATCGCCCTTGAACGGATAATCAAGAACGGCTTCGTTAATTTTGGCCGTAATGTCTGGCTGGCTATCGCCGCCATCGCCATGATGGCTATAACCCTTACCATTCTGCTGTTCGCGATTATCGCCAACGCCACTTTCACCCACACCATCAACGACCTGACCAGCCATATCGATGTCGTGGAATATCTTAAGGACGGCCTCCCTCAGTCGCAGGTAGACAACCAGCTGAAGCAATTGCGCAGCCTGCCCAACGTCGCCTCGGCCACCTATACGTCAAAGGACCAGGCGCTTAAGGCATACGAACAGGAGAACGCCAATAATCCGACTTTACTGGCGGCTATTTCCGAAACCGATAATCCGCTGCCGGCGTCAGTTACCATAAAACCGGTAGACCCTAATAAGCTTCAGGATATCCAGGACTTTCTGAACAGGCCGGCGCAAAAGAACCTGCAATCCGACCCCACGAGTTATTCGGGGGACCGCAAAGCCGCCATAGATAAGATAACCAGCGCTACGCACTTCTTTCAGCAGGCCGGCGTGGTAGGCATAATCATCTTTATCGTCATTTCCATGCTTATTATCTTCAACACCATCCGCATGGCGATTTTTAACAGGCGGGATGAACTGATAATCATGCGCTTGCTGGGAGCCAGCACGGCTTATATCCGCGGCCCGTTCGTGGTAGAGACCATGCTTTATGGGGCGGTGGCCGCCGCTATTTCACTGCTTGTCTGCTGGTCGTTGTTCAAAGTCGCCAGCTCAACGCTGCAGGCCAGCAGCCTGGGACTTTTGGATATAAATTATTCCAGCAATTACTTCAGCCGGAACGCTTTGTCGATTTTGACCATCCAGCTAATGGTTGGTATACTGATAGGTGCCGCTTCCTCATTGATAGCGACCAGGCGGTATCTGAAGCACCAGCGTTAAAGCCGGAGCTCAGCTGAAAGAAGATAATAAAAATTCTCCAAGAAGAATACTAATTTAAGGTCCGGGCAGCTTATCGGAGGGTAAAAACCTGTGGATAAGATTGCTTGAAAACTAAAGGGGTATGCTATTATTAAGGTGCTAACGCTAAAACAAAAAGTACAATTCAAAATGGTCCGAATAAAATTCTTAATCGCAACTCTGGTCATCGGCTCCCTGTTAGCCGGCGGTACTTTATTGGCCGGGACGGTTAAAGCCGACCAGTACGACCAGCAGATCCAGCAGCTGCAGCAGCAGAATTCCAGTTTGCAGACCCAGTCTGATTCACTGGCGGCTGCCGCTTCAACATACCAGCAGGCCGTAGACGCGCTAGCGGCTCAGATTAACAGCCTTCAGCAGAATATCGTGAATACCCAGAACCAGATTGACGAACTTCAGAGCCAGATAAATAAAGCACAGGACGAACTTGACCAGGAGAAAAAGGTGCTTTCCGAGAATATCCGGACTATGTACCTGGAGGGTAATATATCCACGCTGGAAATCCTGGCCAGCAGCAAAGATTTAAGCGACTTCGTGAATAAACAGGAATACCGTAATTCGGTCTCAAACAAGGTAAAGGATTCCGTTGATAAGATAAACGCTCTAAAAGCTGACCTGCAGAAGAAGCAGCGCGACCAAAAGAGCTTGCTGGCTGACCTGCAGGGGCAGCAGAACAAGAAGAGATCGGAAGAGGCCGAACAGGCCCACCTGCTGTCCATGACAGAGGCCCAGAAGCAGTCCTACGATAAGCAGATAAGCTCAAATAATTCCCAAATCGCCTCGCTGCGGGCCCAGCAGGCCGCCCTTAACCGCCAGCTAGGCGGAGTACCGACTGCCGGCGATCCGGGCCATGGCGGCTACCCGTCGGCCTGGAATAACGCGCCGCAGGACTCCATGATTGACAGCTGGGGGATGTACAACCGCGAATGCGTAAGCTACACCGCCTGGAAGGTATACCAAACCTACGGCTATATGCCTTACTGGGGCGGTAGCGGTAACGCTAATGAATGGCCGGGAGACGCCCAGCGGGCCGGAATCCCCACCGGCACCACGCCAAAAGCCCATTCAGTCGCCATCTGGAACGTCGGCTACTTCGGGCATGCCATGTGGGTGGAAGCAGTTAACGGAAACACTATCTGGGTAAGCCAATACAATTACGACTACCACGGCCATTACTCAGAGATGAGTATTAACGCCAGCGGGCTTACATACATCTATTTCGGCGATAAATAAATCATCCGGGCTGATAATGCCGCCCGTGTATAATAGTGCTAGTGTTTAGGAAGAAGAAGCATAACCTGAAAGAATCGGGCGGGCATCATATTGAAAAAAACCATGCCGACTACCGCCATTGGCCCTTGAGAAAGATAGTCGGGACCCTTATAGCGGTCCTTGTGGTGTTTGGCGCCGGTTTCGCCGTGGGGCGCGGCAATACTATATTCGGCACAAAGCCTTTATCGGCCAAAGCCGGCCCAATTAACTATTCCTCGGTCAACCAGGTCTATAGCGTGCTGCAGAAAGACTTTGACGGCAGCCTGGACCAGCAGAAGCTTCTGAACGGCCTGAAGTCAGGTCTGGTAGGCGCCGCCGGCGACCCGTACACCGTTTTTTTCAGCCCGTCAGAAGCGAAAGATTTCAACAATGAGCTGACCGGCAGTATAACCGGTATCGGCGCGGAACTGGGGACCAACGCCCAGAACCAAATCGTCATAGTGTCACCGCTCAGCGGATACCCGGCCGAAAAAGCCGGTTTAAAGCCAAAGGACGTGGTAGCGGCGGTCAATGGCAAAATCACTCAGGGAATGACAATCGACGCCGTAGTAACAGAAATCCGCGGGCAGCCCAACACCAAAGTGACTCTTACGATTGAACGCGGCGCGGCCAAGCCTTTCGACGTATCCATCGTCCGGCAGAAGATAACCGTCCCAAGCGTCAAATATGAAGAGGACGGGGATATCGGCTACATGAAAATAAGCCAATTTACAGATGATACGGCCAGCCTGGCTCAAAAAGCGGCAAAAGAGTTCAGGTCAAAGCACGTGAAAGGCGTGGTGCTGGACCTGCGAGGCGACCCGGGCGGTTACCTGAATGCCGCCGTGGATGTCAGCAGCCTGTGGCTGGACCGCGGCCAGACAGTGGTTCAGGAAAGGCGCGGAGATACCATTGTGGGCACCGAATTCGCCCGCGGAGGGAATCTGCTCAAAGGATTGCCTACAGTAGTGCTTATAGATGACGGCAGCGCCAGCGCCAGCGAGATAACCGCGGGCGCCCTGCACGACAACGGCGTCGCCAAACTCCTGGGCATCAAAAGCTTTGGCAAGGGCAGCGTCCAGCAGGTAGAGAATTTCCCGGACGGCTCCGAACTCAAAGTAACGGTTGCCCGCTGGTACACGCCCGACGGAAAGAACATCGATAAACAGGGCATAAAGCCCGATGTTACCGTGACTATATCAGATAAGGATATCGCCGCCGGCAAGGATCCTCAGAAAGACAAAGCCCTGAGCCTGCTTAACGGCAAAAACCAGTAGCCGGCCGCTTGGGAACCTATACCGCCGCGGCTTGTCTATGCTATATTTTAAGGAGTTAATTAAGAGGGGAGTAATTGCATAACCGTGGCCAGAGCCAAGGCTGATACCAGATATGTGTTCGTTACTGGGGGCGTCTTATCCGGTATCGGTAAAGGCATTACCGCCGCGTCTATCGGCACTATCCTTAAAGCCAGAGGCCTGTCCGTAATCATCCACAAGTGCGATCCTTATCTTAACGTG
>CAMLDA010000011.1 GCA_946478715.1 uncultured Candidatus Saccharibacteria bacterium
CATCGACAAGCAGCAGGTAGGCCAGGTGGCCGCTGAAATCCGCGCTCTTAAGAAGCCGGAGCCCTACAAGGGTAAAGGCATAAAATATGCCGATGAGCGCATCATACGTAAAAGCGGAAAGAGCGGTAAGGAATAAAGATGAACAGATTAGAGCATAAATCACAGAATGCCGCCCGCCGCGCCCAGCGAGTCAGGACGGTAATAAAAGGCACTCCGGAGCGTCCGCGCCTGTCTGTGAATATCAGCAACCTCCACGTAACCGCCCAGATAATCGACGACACCAAGGGAGTGACTTTGGCGTACGCTTCAACGGTCGGAAAGAATATCGGCGGCAGCAAGACTGAACAGGCCGCCCAGATAGGCAAAGACATCGCGGCCAAGGCAAAGAAGGCGAAAGTAAACAAGGTCGCTATGGACCGCGGCAGTCGTCAATACCATGGCCGGGTAAAAGCTCTGGCCGACGCCGCGCGTGAAGGAGGATTGGAGTTTTAATATGGCACAGACAAGAATGAATCAGCGCCCCCCGCGCAATGAATCCGCCGAAGAAAAGCAATTCGACGAAAGGGTAGTATACGTCAATCGTGTCGCCCGCGTCGTAAAAGGCGGACGCCGTTTCCGATTTCAGGCACTGGTCGTCGCCGGTGATCATAAAGGAAGGGTCGGCATAGGTGTCAGTAAGGGTGCGGACGTGTCCGCGGCCGTTACCAAAGCCACCGACGTCGCCAAAAAGAATATGGTGAACGTACCCCTGTATAAAGGCACTCTGACCCACGAGGTGGAGGGCCGGGTTGGCGGTTCTAAAATCCTTATAATGCCAGCGGCCCCTGGTACCGGTCTTATAGCCGGCGGCGTCGTCCGTACGGTATTAGAGGTAGCCGGTATCGAGAACGCCTTAAGTAAGTCGCTTGGTTCCAGCAACCGGATAAACACCGCGTATGCCACCGTCAGCGCGCTGCAAAGCATGGTCCCCGCCAAGAATTGGATAACCAAGCCGGCCGCGGCAGCAAAGAAAGCCAAAGCGGAGGCTAAATAATGAAATACAACGAACTTACAGTAAGCCGCCAAAAGAAGGCTACCAGAGCCGGAAGGGGAATCAGCGCCGGCCGCGGCAAGACTGCCGGGCGGGGCACGAAAGGCCAGGGTTCGCGCAAGAGCCCCGTGAAGGCCGGCTTCGAAGGCGGGCAGATACCTCTTTATATGCGCCTTCCTAAGCTGCGCGGCTTCAAAAGCAAGCGGATTGCCGCCGAAGAAGTATATACCGGCCAGCTTGAGCAGATAAAAAAACCGGCTATTGATACGGCCGTGCTGTACGAGGCCGGGCTTATCAGCAACCCTTATGTAAAGGTCAAACTTTTGCAGAAGGGCGAGCTTACATCCAAGAAAATCGTCCAGCTGCAGTCGGCAAGCAAGAATGCGGTTGCGGCCGTAGAAAAAGCCGGCGGCAGCTTTTCTCCTGTATCGCAGGTGGCAAGGCCGTCAAAAAAGGCCGCCAAAAAGTCCGAATAGTGCGCTTACAGCGTCCTCGGATGCTATACTAGAATTTAACTGAGGCAAAAAATTTGAACTGGGGGATAATACTAAAATCTTTAGGGCATAGCGAGATGCGCAAGCGCATCGGCGCTGTGCTTGGCATGCTGCTGGTATTCCGTATCCTTGCCCATGTCCCGGTACCATTGGGCGACCCGCACACCCTAAAACAGGTACTGCAGAACCTTTTCCAGCAATCTAACTCTAACCAGCTGCTTGGTTTCCTTAACGTATTATCCGGCGGCGCGCTGGCTAATTTTTCCATAATGCTGGTGGGCCTGGGCCCGTATATAAATGCCAGCATTATCATGCAGCTGCTCACCAAGGCCATCCCTAAGCTCGAAGCCATGAATAAAGAAGGCGAATACGGCCGCAAGCGGATAAACCAGTACACCCGCATGCTGACATTCCCTCTGGCCATAGTGCAGTCCGTAGGAATGGTCTATCTTATCAGGGCCCAGGCCAGCAGTATCGGCGGGCTGGGCGATATCACCGCGCATGCGACCTTCGCTCAGTGGGCGGTTATGATAGCCGCCCTGACCGGGGGTTCCATGGTCCTGATGTGGCTTGGAGAGCTTATAACCGAAAGGTCCATAGGCAACGGGATATCGCTGCTCATCACCGTAGGCATAGTCAGCCGTCTGCCAACCCTGTTCACGGAGCTGTGGAGCTCGGTTTACTGGCAAAGCAGCAGCATGGCCAAATCCGATAAATTTTATTTCCTGCACCGGGACTTCAGCCGTCATGGGATGATATTGTTCTGGATAATCGTTGCTGCGATTGTCTTCGTGACATGGGCGGTCGTTAAGCTAAATGAGGCTTCCAGGCGCCTAACGGTCAATTACGCAAAGAGAGTCCAGGGAAACCGCACCTATGGCGGAGTAACTACCACTCTGCCGGTAAAACTGATAACCGCCGGTGTCATACCTATAATCTTCGCGGTAGCCTTCTTATCGGTGCCGGGTTTTGTGGGCCAGCTGCTGACGCATGGCCAGGGAGCTTCATACATCCCGCATAGCCACTGGGGTAAGATCGGCGTGCAATTATATACCATTTTCCAGAATCCCAGCGCGGCTACCTTCGCGGCCGGGGGCTGGCAGCCGTGGGTATACCCCGTGACTTATTTCTTGCTGGTCTTTATTTTCACCTACTTCTATACCAGCGTAACGTTCAATTCCAAGGAAATCGCGGAGAACCTGCAGAAGCAGGGCGGGTTCATAGCCGACGTGCGCTCGGGTAAGCAGACAGAGAAATACCTGAGCAAGATAGTTAACCGCCTGACCCTCTTCGGCGGCCTGGCTTTGGGCGCCCTGGCCGTGCTGCCTATAGTCGCGCAGGTAAAGCTTAACGAGAATATCGCCATCGGCGGCACCAGCATCCTGATATTGGTTTCGGTCTCCCTGGAGACTCTCCGGCAGGTTGAATCGCGTGCCCTGATGATAACTTACGACCAATACGAAGCTCCGGACTATTTTTACGAAGCTCCGGGCGTGGAAGGCGCGCCTTCAAGCCGTACCGCCATACTCAGCCGCCTGCGTTTGCGCCGCGGCAAATAAGCACCTTTCTACCCTCTTTCTAATAATCCGACAAGGTCGCGGGCTTGGAGGGCTACGATATCCGGCCCGGCTTTTTTGACTGCCGCCGGCGTATTAAAGCCCCAGGTTACGCCAACCGAGGTGACACCGGCTTTCTTTGCGGCATCTATATCCCTTACCTCGTCGCCGATGTAGAAGCAGCCGCGCTTATCCAGTTTATTTTTTCGGATAATTTTCTTGATAACCGATGATTTGCTGCGCAGGCCGATGTCGCCATATATCCTTTCAAAGCAGTCTTCCAGACCGGCTTTCACCAGAAAGTCCGTGATATTCTTTTCGCTGTTGGTGCTGACGATGAACATGCGCCCGCCTGAAGCGTGCAGCTGCTTTATGGCGGGGCCTATGCCCGGAAAAACCTTTATATATATCATTCTGAGGCTTATCATTTTTTTGCCTCTTATGATCAGGCGCGGCACCTGGTGCCTTCTTATTTTCAGATACTTGATAATTTCCTTTATATTCTTTCCCCTAAGCTGTGTTACCTCGGCCGCAGTCAGTTTATGGGGCCGGCCGCTTATTTCATTGAAAATGTCCAAAAAAGTTTCGAAGCTGTCGGCGATGGTTCCGTCAAAATCAAAAATCAGCGTCTTCATTAACCTAAATCATACCAAAAGCGGGCAGCAGGCGTTCAATCTGTAAAAAAATATAATTACCCTTTACATACCTGTGTAGAATTTGCTACAATTACCAGGTTATATTTTATGGCGAAGGATAAAGAGGTCATCGAACTGGCTGGGACTGTTGTCGAAGCATTACCCGGCACCCAGTTTCGAGTAGAGCTTGAAAACGGCCATCAAATCATAGCTCACGTCGCCGGCAGGATGCGGAAGCATTATATCCGCCTTGTGCCAGGAGACCGCGTTAAGGTAGAATTGACACCTTACGATCTTACGAAGGGTCGGATAACTTACCGCGAAAACTAATCAACTAAGTGCAGTGTGTCACTCTTTGAAAGGAGATGATCCGGATGAAAGTCCGTGCCAGCGTCAAGAAAATCAGTCCAGATGACAAGATCGTGCGCCGCAAAGGCCGCGTTTACGTTATCAATAAGATGAAACCTAAGCACAAGCAGAGGCAGGGTTAATCATGGCTCGTATTTCCGGCGTAACGATCCCGGATAACAAGCAGGTACAGATAGCCCTGACTTATATATTCGGTATCGGCCCAAAGACCAGCCAGGATATCCTGAGCGAAGCCAAAATCGACCCAACCGTACGCGTAAAAAACCTGAACGACGGTGAAATCAGCCGCATCCAGGACATCATCAATGCTAGTTATACGATTGAAGGCGAGCTGCAAAGAGTTATAAACGCGAACATTAAGCGGCTTCGCGACATTAACGCCTATCGCGGCCTGCGCCACAAGAACAACCTTCCGGCCAGGGGCCAGCGTACCCGTACTAATGCGCGCACCCGCCGCGGCAAGAAAATGACGGTAGGCGGAACGGCGAAGAAGGCGCCGAGCAAGACCTAAAGGATTTGATATGGCAGAAGCAGCAGTAGACGAAAAGCAGAACCTGGAAGCGGCCCAAGAGCAGGGTTCGGAACAGACCGCTCCGGCGGCAGCTCCTAAGCGCCGTAAAAGTAAAAGGACCGTAAGCGAAGGCCAGATCCACGTACTGGCTACCTTTAACAACACCATCATCACGGTCACCGATAGCAAGGGTAATACGCTGAGCACGGCAAGCGCCGGGGCCTCCGGTTTCCGGGGTTCCAAAAAAGGCACTGCTTACGCCGCGCAGGTAGCCGCCGAAAAGGCCATCGAGACCGCTAAGCAAGCCTATGGCCTGAGCAAAGCCGATGTATTCGTTAAAGGCGTCGGCCTAGGCCGCGACGCCGCCGTCCGCACTCTGATTAATCAGAAAATCCAGATAGAGAATATCAAGGACGTCACGGGCGTGCCGCATGGCGGCGTACGCCCCAGAAAGCCTAAGAGGAACTAAAGATGGCAAGAGAATCACGACCAATTGTCAAATTATCCCGCCGTGAAGGCTATGCCCTTCACCCCAAGGCTCACAAAGCGCTTGTTAAGCGCAGCGGGCCCCCAGGCCAGCAGGGCACCTACAGCGGCCGCAGCAAGTCCAGCCAATACTCTCTGCAGCTTAGGGAAAAGCAGAAGGTCAAGCGGCTATACGGCCTGCTGGAGCGCCAATTCTCCAAGCTGATGGAAGAAGCCAGCCGCACCCGCGGCCAATCCGGCACCACCCTTCTGGAATTCCTGGAGCGCCGCTTGGATAACGTCATCTACCGTGCCGGGTTCGCGCCCAGCCGTAACGCCGCCCGCCAGCTTGCCACCCACGGCCATTTCATGCTTAACGGCAAGCGCGTGGACGTGCCGTCCATCCGCCTGAAAGCCGGCGACAAAATCGTTCTGCGCGATGCCAGCAAGAAAACCGATTACTTCAAACAGATAGACGACCTTAGCCCCGCCCCGGGCAATATTCCGGGCTGGCTCAAGGTTAATCGAAAGCAATTTTCTGTAGAAGTTACCGGAAGCCCGTCCCGCGACGATGCCGAACCCGATATCAAAGAGCAGCTAATAGTCGAATACTACTCACGCTAAGCAAGAAAAGGAGATCATGAGTATGAGCAAACTTATCCAAGCACCGGCACTGTCCAGCGTCACGGACCACAGCCCCACCAGCGCGACCTTTACAATAGAGCCGCTGCACCCAGGCTATGGCATGACGCTTGGCAACAGCTTGCGCCGCGTCCTGCTATCCAGCATAGCCGGCGCTGCCGTAACCGGATTCCGTATTAACGGCATCAGCCACGAATTTACCACCGTAAAGGGAGTGAAAGAGGATGTCGTCCAGATCATGCTGAATCTTAAGAACATCCGCTTCCGGGTGTTTTCCGACCAGCCCCAGACTCTTACTCTAAGCAAAAAGGGCAAGGGCGCGGTCAAGGCTAAGGACATCGAACTGAACTCTGACGTAGAAGTCGTCAATCCCGACCAGATTATCTGCACTATCGATGATGAAAAAGCTTCGGTGAACCTGGAACTGACGATTGAGACCGGTCGCGGCTACCAGCCCCTGGACGAAACCGGGTCGGGCCGTACTTTAAGCGATATGATAATGCTTGACGCCCTGTTTACTCCGGTCCTGCGGGTCCGCTATAAGGTAGAGAATACCCGCGTGGGCCAGCGTACAGACCTTGACCGCCTGCTGTTAACGGTAGATACCGACGGCTCAATCACACCGCGCGACGCTTTCGAGGAAGCCGCCGCCATATTGGTTAACCAGTACACCGCCCTTGCCGGCCAGACAAGAGTAGAAAGCCTGCCCAGCCCTCGCGCAGAGGCCGGTGAAACCGGTCTGGACAGTGAAGGCGACGAACCCGCGGAGCTGATGACTTCCATCGAGGACCTCAATCTTAGCGCCCGCACAACCAACGCTCTCATAAATAATGACATCCACACCATCAAGGATCTTCTGAGCCTGTCAGAAGCCGAGCTGCGCGACCTGAAAGGTTTCGGCAATAAGGCGCTCGATGAAGTAAAAGAAAAGATGGCCGAGCTGGAGCTGTAGGGAGATATATGCATCGACACGGATACCAGGGAAGAAAATTCGGCCGCGAGACCGACCAGCGCAAAGCCTTGATAAAAGGCCTGGCTGATTCTTTGGTGCTGCGCGAATCCATAGAAACTACTTTGCCTAAGGCCAAAGAAGTCCTTATGTACACCGAAAAGCTGATAACAAAGGCCAAAAAGGGCGGCCTGCATAACCGCCGCCAGGTAATCGCGGGCCTATCCACCTTGGAAGCGGCCCATAAATTGGTAGACGACATCGCTCCCAAACTCCAGGGCAGGCCGAGCGGCCACCTGCGCATAGAAAAAACTGACATCCGCCGCGGCGACGCCGCCCAGATGGCCCGGATAAGTTTCGTTGATGATTTGGAAAAGAAAGCGCCGGCCAAACCCGCCAAGCCCGCCGCGCCAAAGACCGCCAAGACACCCCGCGCCGCCAAGCCGGCAGTAAAGAAGGATGCTAAATAATGAAGACTTATAGCCAAAAACCTGCCGAAGTTACCCGTAAATGGTATGTAATTGACGCTTCCACGGCCTCTTTCGGCCGGGTAGCCACTACTGCCGCCAGCCTGCTTCTGGGCAAGGGCAAGCCTACCGTTACCCCGCACACTGACGGCGGCGATTACGTAATCATCGTCAACGCCGGCAAGATAGTCGCCACCGGGAACAAGGAAGAAAAGAAGATATACTACCGGCACAGCGGTTACCCGGGAGGAATGTACACCCGAACCCTTACGGAACAGCAGCAGAAAGATCCTACCAAGGTAATATATAAGGCTGTCCGCGGCATGCTGCCGGATAACAAGCTCCGCAAAGACCGTTTGGAACGGCTTAAGATTTACGAAGGCGCGGAGCACAATCACAACGCCCAAAAACCTGAACCCATCAGCGTGAAAGGAGCCAAATAATGGCAACCAGTAATTATTTTTACGGCTTAGGAAGGCGCAAAAGCGCTACCGCCCGCGTCCGTGTATTGAACGGCAAAGGTGAGATAAAGATAAACGATAAACCCGCCAGTGAATACTTTGACGGCAGCAAAGCCTATGTTTCGGAGTTGACCCGGCCGTTTAACGCCCTGGAACTCGATCCCGAAAAATACACTGTCAGCGCCAAAGTCGCCGGCGGCGGGCACGCCAGCCAGGTAGACGCTATCCGCCTGGGAATAGCCAAAGCTTTGGTAGAGATTAACGAAGATTTCCGCGGCACTCTGCGCCGCGCCGAACTGCTTGGCCGCGACCCGCGCGAAAAAGAGCGCAAGAAATTCGGACTTAAGGGCGCCCGCAAACAGCGCCAGTTCACCAAGCGTTAAGCCTAAAACCGCTCCGAAAGGGGCGGTTTTAAGATATAATTCTTTAGTATGCAAAAAGAAGTGATACTCACCGGTATCAGGGCTAATAACGACCTCCATATAGGCAACTATTTCGGGGCTTTGCTTCCAATTGTCGATATGGCCAGGAACCGTTCCGGCGAATATCGGATAAATCTGTTCGTGCCTGACTTGCATAGCTTTACCACTCCTATAGATCACACCAAGCTGTTTGAGCAGACCATGCACAACCTAAAGCTGTTCGCCGCTGCCGGCCTGCCGCTGGATAATCCGGATATCCGTATCTACCGCCAAAGCTATATCCCCGCTCATTCCGAGCTGACTTGGATATTGGATTGCTTCACTGGCTTCGGTGAAATGAACAGAATGACTCAGTTCAAGGATAAGTCGGCAAAGCTGGCAAAAGAACTAGATGAAAATCCTGAAGTTGCTGAAGCTATTGCTCAAGAAACAGTCCATGGCAGTACTTCTGTAGGTCTTTTTAACTACCCTGTACTAATGGCCGCGGATATCCTGCTGTATGGAGCCAAATATGTTCCGGTTGGCGACGACCAGACCCAGCATCTTGAGTTCACGCGCGACATCGCCCAGCGCATAAACCAAAGATTCGGCCAGGAATTGTTCGCCATTCCTGAACCGGTTGCCAAACAGCACGAATTCTTCGGCAAGGACCAGGGGCTGCGAATCAAGGACCTTATGGACCCGACTAAAAAAATGAGCAAGAGCGATGAATCCGGCCGTGGCATAATCTTCCTTGGAGATAATCCGGATGATGCGGCCAGAAAAATCATGAGCGCTACCACAGACAGCGAATCAGCAGTCGGCAATCCGGACATGCAGTCCAGGCCCGGAGTCGCCAACCTTCTTCAAATCCTGCGGCTTCTAAAACCCGACTCTCCGGACGTCAGCCAGATGAATTATAAGGAATTCAAAGAAACAGTAGCCGCAGCTGTCAAAGATTTCCTGGCGGATTTCCAGTCAAAACTGGCGGGCGTGGATGATAACGCCATACAGCAGAAACTGGAAGCCGACGAGAAAGTCATGAATGAAATTGCAAACCAGCGGCTTTATAAGGTTCAGCAGGCTGTCGGCCTGCGCCCGTCTGACGTAAAATAAGGATATGAAGGAGTTTTCGGTTGTTCCCGAAGAAGCGGGGCAAAGGCTTGATGTGTATGTGGCGCAAAACTACCCCCAATTCAGCCGGTCAGCACTGACCGGCCTGCTTAAACAGGGGCAGGTGACAGTAAACGGGGCGGCAGAGAAAGCCGGCTACAAACTCAGGCCGGGAGATTCGGTACTGGTGAATCAGGCGCTGCTTTCCGCCGAGCCGGCTGAAATCGAACTGCCGGTTATATACCAAGACGACGACGTCGTGGTAATAAATAAACCGGCCGGAATATTGACACACTCCAAAGGAGCTATCAATAGCGAGCCAACCGTGGCCAGTTTCATAAAAAATAAAATGACCGACGATAAGCTGCAGGGCAACCGGGCCGGAATCGTCCACCGCCTTGACCGCCATACCAGCGGCGTAATAATTACGGCCAAGACCGAGAAAGCCCTTAAGCACCTGCAGAAGCAGTTCTCACAGCGCAGGACAAAAAAAAGCTATATCGCCGCTGTGGAGGGAGTGCTGGAGCCTGCCGAGGCTATAATAGACGCGCCCATCCAAAGGAATCCAAAGAAGCCCCAGGCATTCCGAGTAAATGTCGGCGGTAAGCC
>CAMLDA010000012.1 GCA_946478715.1 uncultured Candidatus Saccharibacteria bacterium
AAGAGGGCGGCGTTTATAGATAGTTCTGCGGCTAGTGATAGCATCGATAAGAAGATAATCCAGCTCCAGGCGCTGCCGCAGGTATCCGGTGTATCCATATACAAAAACTACATATTCGTAACCCCTAACATTGGTTCTTTAGTGTATGACAGCGCCGCCGGTTCCTATATGTATGATCCGGCTGAAAAAAAGGCCGCGAATGATAAAATCAGCGCTGAAATTAAAAACCTTGGCATAAACACCAATAAATACACGGTCATCAACACTTCTGAATAACGCTACTGCTTGACAAATATAGTAAACTGTGGTAACATTTCAAGATAATGAAAGAACGTCTGACGCAATATGGCGCCACCCTCACCGCTAGCCTTGCTTTAAGCGGCCTGGCTACCGCTTGCGCCGAAGCTCGCCCGGCCCAGACCACCGACCACGCCGCCAAGGTCACCCACGTTGAAAAAAACAAGGATATAATATCGGTCCCGCCTGGCGTCAAAGCTACCGTGTCGGCCGAGGCCCAGATGCACCAGCTTCAGGAGTTCGTCAAACACCTGCATAAGCGGCTCGATGGCGTGCTGGTGCTACATGCTCCTACCAAGAACGCTTATGTCTCTTTTGCTACTTCGCCTTTGGCTTATGATAATGAGAGCCCGGATTTCTTTGTCAGCCGTAAAACCACCGAACAGAAGATTATCAGCCCAAAGCCGGCTATAGGCATCTTCCATGGAAGGGAGTATGCCGCCGCCTTAGACGCGCAGACCGGCAGATGGGCGATTCTGGATATAAAATTCGCCCAGGATATGGGCGCGCTTGATATTTACTCTTTCAAAGGTAAGAAATTAAAGATAGAGGATTATCCGCTAGCCGAGCAGCAGGCCGATATGCCTGTGATTTATGACCCGACGCACTATGGGGCCGACTGGCTATTTAAAGATAAAAATACCCGAGACGACGTTTTGCAGGATATATGGCTGCCTACCAACATTGACCCGGGCGCTAAGAAATACCCGGTTGTCCCAAGCCACACGTTCCCGCATCTGTAATTTCAGGCCAGGGCGATAATCTTGTAGTCGCCGCTTTGAAAATATTCGATTGCGGCTTCGGCGTCAGTGGTGGTTATGATGGTCTGGTGTTTTTTTAAGCGGGTCACCAGAGCCCGCCGCCGGGCGCCGTCCAGTTCCGAAAATACGTCATCCAATAAGAATACCGGCTTTTGGCCGCGGGCTTTTTCTATTAATCCAAGCTCAAATATCTTAAGCGCCAGCAGCAGGCTGCGGCTTTCGCCGCGCGAGGCCGCTTGCGCCGCCGGCTGGGCGTTCAGATAAAATATAAAGTCCTCGCGGTGAGGGCCGCTCCCGGTAAAACCTCTTTCCAGGTCCGTGTTCACCGACGACTGGAGCCTGGACAGCATCCGGCTGGCGTAGCCGTCTGCCGGGAACTGGCTGCCGTATCTGATTTCTACGGCTGACTTATGCTTGGCTATCTGACTGTATGTCCTGCTTATTCCCAGGTTGATATCATCTATCAGCTGCTGGCGGGCCTGGGCTATCTGGCCGCCGGTCTCGCTCAGCCGTACATCCCAGGCGAATAGCTGCTGGTTGGCTTTACCCCGGCCGTGTTTTAGCAGCGCGTTGCGCTGGGCCAGGGTGCGCCGGTAACCGGCTAAAAGGGCTTTGAAACCGGGGCGGCTGCGCTCTAAAAGCTCGTCAAAATAGTCCCGGCGCTGGTCCGGCCCGCGGCTGATTAGCTGCAGGTGGTTCGGCTCGAAATAAACTATGGGTATAGTGCGTTCAAAACTCAGCCGCTTAAACTGTTTGGTATCGATTTCAAACGTCTTATCCGGCTGGCCGGCACCTAGGACTATTTTTAGGACCCGGTTCTGCTTTTCAAAATCACCCTCCAGGCGTGCCCACTCCTTGCCAAACCGGACGACTTCCATATCCCGGGCCCGGTACGAACTGCCGCGGGCCAGCAGCATAACAGATTCCAGCAGGTTGGTCTTGCCGCTGGCATTGGGCCCGACAACGATATTTACTCCCGGCTCGAATTCAAATGAAGCGTCGCCATAGGAACGGAAGTTCTGTAACCTGACGGAGCTTATCATTAGATTAAGCTTACAGCTTTTTTAGCTGCGAAGCGGCATGATGAGGTGGATGTAACCGGTTTCGCCGGAGCTGCGCAGGATTACCGGCTCCAGTTTTCCATTAAAGCAGAATTCGACTTCTTCGGCCGAGAAAGCATTCAGGGCATCGATTAAGTAGCGGGAGTTCAGGGTTACTTCGCCGCCGCCCGTCACTTTGGCGGGCGCTTTGGCGGTGTTTTCACCCAGCTGCGAGGCGATAGCGTTAATACTCACGCCGTCTTCTTTATCGGCTTTAATAGTAATGCTGCCGGCGCTTTCGCGGGCGAAAAGGCTGGATACCTTGGTGATGTTAAGCAGGTCGGCCCGGGCCAGCTGGGCCACGGTTTCAAACTTGCCCGGTATAAGCTTGCGGTAGTCGGGGTAGTTACCCTCTATCAGACGCGCTACCAGGCTTACGTCGCCTACATTGAACAGCACCTGCTGGTCGTCGTGGGTGACGGTTACTTCTTTGTCCGTATCAGAGATTATCCTCAGCAGATCCTGGGCGGCGCTGGCCGGCACCAGGAAGTTAATCGGTTTGGAGGCCTTACCGACCTTATTCTCGGCCAGACGGTAGCTGTCCGTGGCAACCACGACAGCCTGGGTACCGACGCTATGGAAGTAGACGCCGTTAAGCACCGGCCTGGCGTCATCGGCGCTGGCCGCGAACACCACTTGTGACAGCGCTTTCTTGAATTCAAGCGCCGGGCTTTTCCAGGTAACACCTTCTTTGATTGCCGGCATGACAGGGAAGTCATCGGCTACTATGCCATTAATCGTGGATTCGTACTGGTCGGTAGTAATATGCAGCTTATTATCTGTAAGTTCCAGGTTAAGGACGCTGTCCGGCAGGCTGCTTACAAAATCCTGCATCAGGCGGGCAGGGACCGTAATAGCGCCTTCCTGTTCGATTTTGGAACCTATGAAGTGGGTGATTCCAATATCAAGATTGGTGGCAGCGATACTGAGCCGGTTGTTCTCGGTCTTTAACAAGACATTGGAAAGTATGGGCAAGGGGTTACGGCTATTGGCTATACGGGCGACAGTGCTTAGGGCTTTTGATAGGTTGGCTTGGGTGACTTGCAGCTTCATGAACTATTCCTTTATTAAATTAGTAGTATTTATAGACGGTGTGTAAAAAGGGGATAAAACCCCATCTAACAGACGGGATTTAGCTAAAACAGCCTGTTTATAAGCGCACATCGTTTGTTCAAACGCGGTGGATAAAAAGGGCATAACAAATACTTGACTTGTTAAGTATTTTGGATAAGTTGTGGACTTTGTGTATAAGCCGGCAGCTTTACACAGGCTTTTACCTAGCTTTTCCACGGCTTGTTCACAGGCCTTATGCATAGAGCTTTTCCTTTAATTCATTTACATGCGAGCGAATCGGGCTTTCATAGCTTAGTTCGCGCTGGATTTTTTCTATGGAATGGATAGCCGTGGTGTGGTCTTTGCGGCCCAGCTCATGGGCAATCTTAGGGAATGAAAGATGCAGTTCGCTGCGCAGCATATACATGGCTATCTGGCGGGGTACGACTATATCCTTATCGCGCTTTGGCCCCAGGATATCCTCAATCGATACGTGGAAATGTTTGGCTGTGCGTTCGATTATAGCCCGGGCACTGATATGTTTTGGCCGGTTCTTGGCGCCTTCAAAAATCAAGGTGGCTACCTGGATGTCCGGTTCCACTCCCCGCATTTCGCAGAAAGCTATCAGCTGGTTCAGCGCGCCTTCCAGTTCGCGGATATTGCTCTGGACTATGGTGGCCAAAAACTCTACCACATCCTGGGGCAGTGTAATCTGCTGGCTGGAAGCCTTGGTCTGGATGATGGCGCAGCGGGTCTCAAAATCCGGAGTCTGCATATCCAAGGTCATCCCCCATGCGAACCGGCTGCGCAGGCGTTCTTCCAGTGTCGGGATATCTTTGGGCGGCTTGTCGGAACTCATGATTATCTGCTTATTAGCCTGGTACAGCGCGTTGAACGTATGGAAGAACTCTTCCTGGATCTTTTCCTTGCCGGCCAAAAACTGGACATCGTCAACTATCAGAACGTCGGCGCCGCGGTAGAAGCCGGCAAAATCAGAAGTATTCTTCCTGAACCGTAGAGCATCAACGAATTCCTGCACGAACTGTTCGGTAGAGGCGTATATCACGCGGGCGCCGGGGTTCGCGGCCAGTACAGCGTTACCCACGGCTTGGATCAAGTGGGTCTTGCCTATGCCAACTCCGCCGTAAATGAACAATGGGTTGTATTTGGTGCCCGGCGAACCGGCAATCGCCTGGCAGGCGGCGTACGCCAGCTCGTTGCCGGCCCCCACCACGAAGTTGTCAAAAGTGTAGCGTTCGTTCAGACCCTGCCTGTATGAATGGGTAACACTGGCGATGGACGGTCTTGTCCTTACAGGTGTTTCGCGAATAAGTTCGGCACTATCGTCCGCTGAATCAGTTTCTCTGGGGGATGCCGTGATCCCGGTATGTATCTTGTATTCGATTTTCTGAGGCTTTACACCGTTCTTCGCCAGCACCTCCAGAACCAGGTCGTTGAATTTCCGTTCCAGCTGGTTCTTCACGAAAATATTGGGTACACCGACTACCAAAACCTCGTCCTTGTTACGGACCAGCTGAGTGTTTTTGAACCATGTCACAAAGTTGCCGCGGGAGACGCTCAGCTCTATTTCGCCCAGTACTGCCTGCCAAAGCCCGCTTTCCTGCATCTTTGCCTTTTTCACCTCTTCTGTTAGGGTTGCTTGCTAATAATATATGCCAAAGCAGCGGTGTTTTCCACAGGCTTGTGAAAAAATACTACAGAAAAAAGCCCTGCCAGCGCCTAAGAAGAAAACTTATACACAAGGATTTGCCACATCAGTTAATCTGTGGAAAAAATAATCAAAACTGAGGATAAACCACAAATAATTGTGGTTTATTATTGTGTTTTTCACTCCGCGTATCAGTGCGAAAGACGGGCGCGGCCTTTTTGCCGGCGCCGCATGATAACTTTGCGGCCAGCTTTGGTGGCCATTCGCTTCATAAAGCCGTGTTCGCGGCTGCGCTGCCGCTTTTTGGGCTGATAAGTCTGTTTAGGCATGTCTACTACCTTAACAAATTCTCTGTTAACTATCTACCATAATCTATAAACTTATACCTATGATTACCCGAAAGCACCGCTTCCACGGTTACGGCAGCCTGCGGCAGGTTTACCGCCGGGGTTCTATGTCCCGCGGGCCGCATCTTGCCGTCAGGTCGGCGCTAAATCCCCGGCGTAGCTCTTATCGGGTGGCGGTGGTGGTGTCGCGCAAGGTCAACAAATCAGCCGTGGCCCGAAACCGTATCCGCCGCCGGCTTTATGAGCTGGTGCGCGAATTCGGCCCGCAGATAACTCAGCCATACGATATAGTCATCACCGTCTTTCAGAACAATATCCTGGAAGTTCCGCACCGGGACCTGAAGGGCCAGCTGAAAAAACAGCTGAAAGAATCCGGCATCATAAAATAACAGGGGCGTCATGTTATGATAATTCCAGCTCGGAGTTAATTTTTAATGGTTGCAAATATTTTCACGACTATAATCGTCCAGCCGATTTTCAACCTGCTGGTTGTCATATACGCGCTATTGCCGGGGCATAACTTCGGCCTGGCTATAGTCCTGTTTACTATCCTGATACGGATAATCCTGTGGCCGCTGGTAAAGAAGCAGCTTAACCAGGCCAAGGCCATGCGGGAACTGGCGCCGGAAATAAAGAAAATCAAGCAGGCCGCCAAAGGCGACCGCCAGAAAGAATCGCAGATGACCATGGAGCTTTACCGGGAGCGCGAAGTAAACCCGTTCGCCTCTATCGGCATCCTGCTGGTGCAGCTGCCTATCCTTATAGGCCTGTACAGCGGCCTGAACCGTATCATCAAAGACCCGCACCAGATAGTCAGTTTTTCTTATTCGTTCGTCCAGCACATGCCCTGGATAAATACGCTGTCGCATAACATCCACCGGTTCGACAATTCGCTGCTGGGTATAGTGGACCTTGGTAAAAAAGCCATCGGCAACAACGGTATTTATTGGCCGGCGCTGCTATTGGTTGCGGCTTCCGCTGTCACCCAGTACATCCAAAGCAAACAGCTCATGCCCCACGATAAGGAGGCCCGCGGGCTGCGGCAGATCCTGCGCGATGCCGGCCAAGGTAAACAAGCCGACCAGACAGAAGTCAACGCCGCCGTGGGGCGGGGTACCCTGTTTCTGGTCCCCGGCATGGTATTCGTGTTCGGTCTTAATTTTGCCGCGGCCCTGCCGCTTTATTGGTTTACCAGCAGCGTGGTAGCGGTGCTGCAGCAGGCCCGGATCTTAAAGGAAGATGTCGATGAGGCCGATGCATCGGTTCCGGAGCCGCGCTCCAAATCCAGGCTTAAGTCAACCGAACCGTCATCGGCCGCTATTAAAGCCTCTTCGCCGGGCCTTAAGGTAACCAGACGGACAATCAAAGAGCCCGCCAAAACAAATACCCGCTCCAAATCCTCCAAACGCTCTAATAAAAGGAGGCGAAAATGAATTCAGATAAAAGCCGGCACTCGGATTCAGATGCTGCGCAAGGCGCAGATGAGGAACGGAACGATTCGATGGAAGAAGCCATAATGTTCGCCAAGAAATACCTGGAGGTCGTGCTATCTTTCTTTGGTCTTAATACCGACGTTTATGCCACCACCGAAGATAACGAGGTAATAGAGCTGGATATACCATCCACGCACCTGAACGGATTCTTAATCGGCCAGCGCGGCGATACGCTGCGAGCCATACAGTTCACTATCAGCACGGCTTTAAAAAATAAGGGCTACTCCCATACGCGGGTAAACGTTGATGTGGCCGGGTACAAAAAGGGAAGAGCCGAGCGCCTGGCCAAACAGGCCGAGGAATGGTTCAAAGAGGTGCGTGACAGCGGCAAACCGAAAGATTTGAATCCTATGAATGCCGCCGACAGGCGGGTGGTCCATAAGGCCGCCGAGGAATGGGGCCTGACCACTGAATCGGTAGGCGAGGGCCGAGACCGGCATATCGTTATAAACCCGGCCGCCGAAAAAGAATAAGTACTCCCCCGCTCGAATTATAAAAATACTTAACAAGTTAAGTATTTTTAAGGGCGGCTTCGTAAACCCGCAGGGTTGCCGCGGCAGTCTTTTGCCACGAGAACTTGGATGCCCGCAGCCGGCCTTTGATTATCAGCCGGTTCCTTAAAGCGTCACTGCCAACCACTTCGCTTATCTTCACCGCCATATCTACTGTATCCGCCGGGTCAAAGTAATTGGCGGCGTCGCCGTAGACTTCCGGCAGACAGGTGGCGCTGCTGGATACTAGCGGTGCCCCATGGGCCATCGCCTCCAGTCCCGGCAGGCCGAAGCCTTCGCTTAGCGACGGGAATATATAAGCCGCGGTGTTCTGGTATAGCCACTTAAGCTCGCCTTCGGTAACGAAATCAGTGAACACCACCGAATCAGCCATCCGCATATTGGTCACCTTCCTTTCAAAAAAATGGTAATTCCGGTCAAGCTTACCGGCCAGCACCAGCATCAATTCAGGGTATTTCTTCTTAAGCAGAACATAAGCATCAATCAGACGGCCAAGGTTCTTATGCGGCAGCGGCCGGCCCACATACATGATGAAGCGCTTGTCCTGCAGCCGCGGGATGGGCTGGGCTGCCTCTGGTATGATGTCGGCGGCCTCGTAGGTTACAAAAATCTTTCCGGGGCTTATAGCTGCGTATTGCGCGACGTCCTGCTTCACAAAATCGGTAGGAGTAATAATATAAGCGGACTGTTTAGCCACCCTTTTTACCAGCCAGGCGTAAACTTTCTGTTTGAACTTGAAAATAAAAAGGTTTTTGCCGGGGTTCTCAAACCTTACCGTAGTCAGGTCATGGATTGTGGTTACCGCTCTGCCCTTATAGAAGGCCGGCTGCTGGGTCATAGAAAAATGTACCAGGTCCGGCCGCAGTTTTTTAATTTGCCTCAAAAGTCCTATCTGTTCGGCGAATGTGAATTCCTTATGATTTGACTTAATCACTTTAAAATTCGGCGCTATCTGATTAAAAAAATCCATCCGCGGACTTTTAGCAAGGATGATTATTTCGTGCTGCGGCTTAAGTGCGTGCAGGTGTTCTATAAGCTTATCCACATAGCGGCCGGTCGTGGTGCCGGACTCTCTTGCATCAATGACGATTCTAGACATTCTTCCCTCTTAGTTTCCACCACTTGCTCCTAAGACCCCTTAGCTTATCAGCATTCGGCGGTAAATCATGTGTGATAATCGACGTTATATAGCTAACCGGCACCTTGCGGTTTTTTTGAATCTTATGGCGCTGGACTAGTTTTTTTGGCCAAAGAATAGTACCCACGATAGTAGCTTTCAACACCGGCCCAAATTGTCCGCGCCGCAGAGCGCTTAATAATATGCCGCCGTATGCCAGAACCAGCCGGGGCCAGACTTTTGGCATCAAGGCCCAGGGCACGTTCTTCCAAAGCAGCAGCGGCAGGTTCTTTAATGTCTGGTAAGTGGTAAATCCCTTGATGGCGGAGCTGGTGGCGCCAATCTGGTGGTAAACGATTGCCTGCGGCACATAGGCTACTTTCCAGCCAGACAGCTGGGCCCTAAAGCTTATGTCCACGTCCTCGTAGTAGGCAAAGAAATCCTCGTCAAACAGACCGATTTCCTTTAGCATCGCGATCCTGTACAGGCTGGCGCCGCCGGATGCTCCGAACACCCATGTGTCCTTATCATATTTTCCTTCATCAATCTCACCACGGCCTCTTGGGAACGGTAATCCCCAAGTCGTGTAGGTATCTCCGGTGCTGTCCAGTTCTTTGCCGCCTGCCTCTAGTATTTTACTGGTGGCTATACCGGCCTGAGGGTTGCCATCTAAAAAATCCACCAGGCGTTTCAGCCAATCTTTATCCGCTACGGCGTCGTTGTTCAGCAGCGCTACATATTCGCCGTTTTGCTCAATAGCGTACCTTATGCCGGCGTTCACACCGCCGGCGAACCCTTTGTTCTTATCGTGCCTGATTAAGACT